>JALEVO010000005.1 GCA_022788225.1 Oscillospiraceae bacterium
GCTTCAACATCATACATCCCGTCTTCTAACATAACATACAGCTTGCCGTTATATGGATTTACTGCAAAATCATGCAGTAAAATGTTCTGTTCAGTTGTATCAAGAGCAACATTTGTTGTCTGATTCTGCATATCATAATAAGAAATTTTATTTCTGCCGTCATGGAAATAAATGCGCTGATTGACCGGATCATAACAGAGATATGAATGTTTAAAATCATCGTAATCAGCAATAGTACATAAATTTGTCACCGTCAGTTCATTTACTTCAGCGGCTGACGTTTCCGGCTCTGTTTCAGGTTCTGTAGGCACTGCGGTTGCAGGCTCTGTTTCAGGCTCTGTCTCCGGCTCTGTTTCTGATTCTGTTTCAGGTTCAGTCGGTGCTTCTGTCAAGAGTTCCGCCTCTGTTTCAGTTTCTGATACTTCTGCCACCAAAACAGGCGTTTCCTCCTGCTTGTTCATATACATAAATACAAGTATGCCAATTGCCAGCAGCAAAATAATCAAAAGAATTATCCATTTAACAGGGGATTTCTTTTTTACAACAGTTGCATTTCCCTGAACAACTTCTGTTCCTGTCTGATTATCATCAGCAAGTCCTGCATTGACAGCCGGATAATCTCCCTGCAGTGATACATTTCCAGTTCCCTGTAAATCCTGCTGAATTGCCGCATTCATGTTCTGTACATCTGAGTTGTTATCATTTGCAATAGATACATTTCCGCCTGAATTTTCCACATCAGCATTTTGTGAATTTTCAGAAGCCGGATTTCCAGCCGGTGTTAACACATTTTTCCACTGCAAAGCTTCTGTAAAATAAAACACTACCTCTTCCGCTTTTTTCTGAGCCGTAGAAAATTCTCTCACAAGCTGTCCTGCCGCCTGAGCCGCCGCAGCCTGTTTTTCCTGCTGACTTTTATTATCAGCGTCCAGAAGAACTGAGCCAATTCCGCTGTCAACAGCATTTTTTATAAGATTGCGGTCCGGAAAGGAATTTCCCATCAGGTCACTGATATAGGAATTCATTTTTGCCTTGTTACGAAGCATTTCCTTGCCGCCAACTCTCAGACAATAGGCAAGTCCTTCTGATACAGAACCAAAGTTCTGAAATTTTGCAATAAATTTTTTCTCACACTTAGGACAATAGTCAAAATTTTCCTCGTCAGTATCAAACAAGTTCCATGTATGATTACAGTTACTACATTTCATTTTTTATCCCTCTTCTCACATTGTACCGCCTGTCAGTGACAGATTATCCTGTATCTCCGTTTTTCCGGAAAAGCCGCACCAGCCGCATTCTGCATATTCTTCCCCATGATAGCAGGTTATCTTTCCGCATCTGGGGCAATGAAGAAATGTTTTGGTCCCGCAATAGGGGCAGCCGTTATAACCATCTTCCGGCACAAAAATACCGATAAGTTTCGTTCGGTCATAGCCTTCCGATTCAGCCTTTCTCTCTTCAATCGGAAAAGCCCATGTCATTTTCCATAACTCGCCATGCTTTTCCATGCGAATACCATAAAGCTTTCCGGAATTTTTCTGACAGCGTGAAAGTACTATGTGCGCTTGAATTTTTTTCAATCTCCGTCCTCCTCCCAGTCTTCATTTTCCGAAATCAGCAAATCGGATTTTTCCGTGGTTTCTGTACATATTTCTGGTTCATCTGCGTTATCAGATACTTTTTTCTCAGACGAAACTGTGCTTTCCAGTTCACTTTGCAGCTGTGCAATCAGTTTTTCTGCTGTGCATAGCTTTTCCTGATTTAATGTGCATTCCTTTTCAGCCGCCGCACACTTTTCTTCATATTCCGCTGCCTTTTCCGCCGCTTCTTCTTCACCGGATTCAGCCTTGCTGCGGTATTGTAAAAGTAAACGCTGAAGCTTTTCCGCGCGAAACTTCAGTTCAGAGTCATTTTCCAGCAAGCGCTTTTTCTGCGAAACAGCACTTTCCAGTTCGGCAGTCAGTTTCAGCTTTGTTTCCATCTCCCTGATTTTCTTAATATCAATTACACCTGCTATAGAAACATCATCACGGCTGCCGGCTCTGGATATCTCTCCAAGCCTGTTTTGCAATGACTCCACACTGCCCCGGAAATCCTGCTGCAGAAAATCCAGTGCCGCATTGCGGTAAAAGGTATGCAGCATTGCTGCAAAGGTATCGTCAATACCGTCTGTGCCAATAAATATTGCTGCCGGAAGTTTTTTCTTCCATATATGAAACCGGAATTCCTTTGCAGCATTGCGGTCACACATTGAAGTACAGCGGTTAAGGTGACAGTTTTCGTCCCACGGAACAGGCTCGTCCATTGAACCGTCCTCATAAAGAGCAACACATTTTCCGTCTCCGATATGCAGCGCTATTGCATATTTATCACAGATTCCCACAGCAAGCAGTGTTGTGCCATACGCTTTCTGAATATGCGAATGCTCATTCTGAACTATTTCACGCAAATCATCATCTTTATACTCAGCTGCTTTTTCCTCAGAAAAAATGCTGTATTCAGAAATATACTTTTCCGGTACCTTCTGCATTTCAGCTTTTGTCAGCGGGTACTTTATCAGATCATTCCGCACAGCAATATGCCAGTCGGTAATAATACTGTGAACAAGCTGTGTAACCGCCTTGTTCTCCTCTCTGGCATCATCTACGGCAAGCACGTCTGAATGAAGGAACTCTCTTATTTTACTGCATGAAATCTCAGCCGCAAAATACGAACCACGGTCACTGCGGAAATACTGTCTGCTCCCATGTCCGTCTGCAGCCGCCGCAGCGGCACAATGCATATCCTGAACATACTGTACGCTGTCCTGACAGACAGTGCCGTTTAAAATATGCTGATATCCCCGTTCAGAAACAGCAAAACCTTCGTATCTCATTTCACATCATTCCCAGTCATCATCATCGTCATCATCAGCAGCGGAAGCAGTAACAGCAGGTTCAGCAGATTCTGAAGGTGATTCCGTACCAATAAACATAGCTTCCTTTTCCTCTTCCTGCATCATTTTTGCAGCCTCTGCCATCTGCTGTTCTGCTGATGTTGAACGAACGTCCTTTACATCTGCCGGCTGTTCACCGGAATCATCTGAAACAGATGCAGATGTACTTGCTATCTGTGAGGAGGTCACAGCAATAAAGCGGATTATCTTGCGCAGACTGCCGATATCATTTACAGTAAACAGCAGTTCCACATTTCTTATTGCCCTTTTCAGTACTTCACGATTAGCGTCCTCACCAATAGCAATAGCAATTTTCAGTGCCGCCTGATACCATTTATTTGCCTGCAGCTTTTTCAATGCACTCATATAATCATCAGTAGGTTCGCCGTCCGACAGCAGAATTATAACCGGTGCATAAAATCCTGATGACGCAGCTCCACGATCCATAAAGCCGTTTTTTGAAAGCTTGTCATTCAGTTCCAGAAACGCTGCACCCAGATCCGTCAGACCGTTTGCCTCCAGCGGTTCCCAGTCATCAAAGGAATCAAGGGACATCAGAGACGGTGTCACCCACTCGCAGCCTGTTGAAAATTTCATCACTGCCAGCTTTATTTCTGAATCCGCCTGAGATTCGGACATATGCCTCAGATCCGGAATAAGTTCCTCGATTGCCGCATTAACAGCACCAATTTTTTTGCCCTCCATACTTCCGGAAGTATCTATCAGAAAGAAGATCGGCATTACCCTTTTGGGAATACCCTCTGCACTTCCAAGAAAACTGCTCAGATTATCACTCATAATCATTCTCCTTTATTACTGAATTTCAATCGTCTCGTTGTTTATCTGAATCTTTACTCCTGCCTGAATCAGAACACGTTCGCCAGACTGTACGGTTTCTCCGTTCACACGCCACGGTTCCGCACCCTTGTTCAGCAGTGCAATCTTGGTTTTGGTTTTGTTCTGTACGACTTTTGCTGCAAGAGTACGGCATTCATTCTGGTCATAGCAGTCTGTGATATATGCCATTTCAATTTCCTGTTTAGGAGATACCGGAATGCGGAAGTAAGGCGTGTTTATCCAGCCCATATGTGCAATCGGCTTGTGACAGCAGATACAG
The DNA here is from genome assembly GCA_022788225.1 of Oscillospiraceae bacterium. Lineage (GTDB taxonomy): Bacteria > Bacillota > Clostridia > Oscillospirales > Ruminococcaceae > Porcipelethomonas. The sequence continues at coordinate 4,053 of JALEVO010000005.1, forward strand.
GACGCATTTTCTGCCGTATAGCGTGTTTCACGTCCGCAGTTCGGACAGATTATAATTTCTGCCTTAAATCGTAAAAGAAACTGAAGCCATTCTTTCTCGGTAACGCCCATTTTATCATCGCACATAACTTCCCTGCTGAATGCTTTTATAAACGCATTGCGGATATATTCCGGCATTTGCGGCCAGCGCATGAGAAAGTTGTTATGTACCCCCTTGACCGGACGGTTTGAAGTATCCTTAGGGTCGGCAATAAATACCGGTGCCTCACCGTAATAGCGTTTCTGTCTCTGCTCTGTCATAACTGCCTTGCTCTGGGTTGCCTCCCCCTCAAGAGGGTGATTGCGGAGCAGAATCAGAAACAGAACGACCGCAAGAGAGAACTGGTCTGTTCGCTTATCCGGTGTTTTTCTGCCAACAACTATAGACGGAGCCATGTATCTGCATTTCCCTGCAATTCCTGATTTTTCACCGAACTGTGAAACATTGTCATTGTCGCAAATCAAAACGTCACCATTTTCAGGATTCAGGAAAAAATTACCGTCATTAAGATCCTGATATGAAAATCCTCTGTTATGCAGAATGCGGAAGCTGTCTACAATATTAATTGCTGCGTTCAGCATTGTCCGAACATCTGCAAAATCAACCTTGCCTATCAGAAAATCAGAAAAGTCATAATATCCTGACGGTCTTAGTTTCATCAGATAGCCAAATGTGTCATAATACATTTTAGTAATGGCAACCGGCCAGAGAAATGATTCTGTCGGTGCCTTTTCACGGATATTGTTCTGTAAGTTTTTTCGGAATGTGGGAACATCACGAACAGTCCCTTTTTTGTACCATTTCAGTGCCATCTGATTGCCGAGGTAGTTAACCAGGTAAACATAGCCCTGACCGCCTTCTCCCAGTTTCTTTACAACTTCAATATTGCCCATATTGTCATCAAGTTCAATTTTCATTCCAGCCTGTAATTCAGCCATTATCTTCAACTCCTGTTAATTCTGTACAGCAAGGATACCGTCAATCTCACTTATAATCTCCATACGGCGCCTGCGTTTTTCGTTTTCTTCATTCAGATCACTATACTTCTTTTCCAGAATCCTTGATTTTTCTCTGTTTATAAACGAGGTAAATTCCGATGTCTCAAGACTCTCCTGCAAGCTGATGATGTTCTGCTTGACCAGATCCAGAAACGGTATTTCAATACACACAGCGTTCATGACCTGTTCATTCAGAATATTTTTCAGAATGCATACATCCATGCGGAATTCCTGTGGAATTTCTTCCAGATTCTTTCTGTAATTGTGAAAGAAACGGATATATTCCTGCTCTGTCAGACGGCTTGCTGTTTCTTCTGATTCACTTTCCAGCTTTCCTCTGAGCAGTTCTGTAAGTTTTGTTACAGCGGGATTTTCACGAACTGCAAACAACGGGATATCAATACCCTCTGTTGTATCCGGAACCGGCAGCTGTGCCAGAAGCCGTTCCAGTTCTGGAAGCGCTTCACCTTCATATTTTTCACAGAACTGTTTCAGATACAGATAAAGTGTACTGTTCACCGCTACAACCTCATGAGTTACAGCCTCTGTCATCACGATAGCATTGCTTAGCAGTTCATCTGACGGTTTATCATCAGCAGTCATCTGCTGGTGGAACAATATCTGATAGTGCATAGGCTGCGAATCCGGACGAACCTGTATATTATTTTCATCTCCGAACAGAGAAAGGCTGTAAAAATTACGGCGTTCCTCGTCAAACTTGCGGTATCTTGCGTCATTTCCGAAAGGCGTGGAGATAAGTATCTCAAACAGATTTCTGGAATAGCGGCGTATCAGACTGTTATAATATCCCTGCGGGGCAGTATTGCTGCACTGCTGTGAAATATATTTCTTTATGGACTCCTGAATATCAGAATAGAACGGATGTGAAGAATTCAGATCAAGTCCCGTTTCAAAAGCAGCCAGTATCTTTTTTTCTGTTTCGTTATATTCTTCTACTGCAAGATGCACTACACTATCAATAAACTCATTGTACATAACAGTAAATTTATTGTCACGGATAGAAGCGTCAAAACGCTCCAGAACGCCTGCGCCGGAAAGTTCATCATTCTGTGCCCTGCGAAGTTCCTCTTCCGTAATGCGATAGCGGTCAGGATCAATAGTCTGAATAACATTTTCCCGTACCTTATTCGTAATAGGCTTGTTTTTCCTGCACTGCTCCGCAACATCAGAACTGCATTCTGCAAGTGCGTCATAAATACGTCTTCTGGCTGTACGTTTTAATTCATCAACCAGATTTTCCATCTGCAGTTCTATATCTGAATCTTCCTGCACCTGATTTTCAGTGCGTATCTCACTGAACAGCTCCAGCACCTGTTTTTTCAGATTATCAATTCGCTGCTGCATAACCTGCAGGCGCACTGTGTTATTGTAGGTTTCAAGCTGACTGCGAATAGTATCAATTCCGTCACTGTCCAGTCCCTTTTCTTTCAGACTTTGCAGAATGGCACTGTTCACATTGCCGCTGTCCAGTTCAAGCCTTGCTTTAGCTGAACCTGCAATAAGCCTGCGGGATATAAGTCCTTCAGGCATAATGCTGTAATGCTGCAGTTCCTCACGGATATGCTGCAAATTCTCCTGAAGTGTTGCAGCAACATCAGCACGATTGGCAAATACAAACAGCTTTTCACCAATAGCAATACCGTCATCATCCTTATCAACGGATTCAAAAAACTGTACCAGCGAATCGTTAAAGCTCGGACGGTCTGCATTGACTATCAGAATAACGGCGTCTGATTTTTTCATCCATTCCCTTGTCTGGTCCTTGTGAAGCTGGGTAGGCGAATCAAATCCGGGGACATCGTAAATAACGGCATTTCTCATCGCAGACAGCTTTTCTGAAGAAATTACAATTTCCTTTACTGCAAGTGCCTTAGCAGGATTTTCGATATATTCCTTTACCTCGTGTTCAAGTTCATCACCTGTAAAGCAAAGTGCATCACTGTCAAGCAGACTCTGAATACTGCTTTTATGGAGCAGTATTTCTTCAATATCATTGTAAATATTCTTTTTTTCGGAATCAAGCGGTGCAAGCTTTGATACTTCCTCACTCAGCAGATTTTCCTCCCACTCTTTCCAGCAGTGCGGGTCATCAATACCAAGGAGAGCAAGCTTTCTGTGAAATTCCTCGTCAAACTGTTCATCTGAATAAAACTTCACCTTTGCTTCATTATCAGTGCCATACTGAATGCTGGTAGCAGTATATGTGCACCGTGCGTCCTTTGCAGGAAGGATATCATTTCCCATAAATGCATTTGCAAAGGTACTTTTTCCGGATTTTTCAAGTCCGACAATAGAAATTTCAAAGGTATTATTCTGCAGCTTTTTCTGAAACATAATAAGCTTTTTCAGAATACTGCGCAGTTCTTCCTGACGTGAGGTGCCTATAACTTCACAATACTGTGGCTCAAGAAGTTTCTGAACACAGGCAATTTCCTCTTTCAGTCTGATTAATGTTTTTTCCCGGTTTTCCGAACTGTTAAATGTCTTATTAAGCATCGTGCCACTCATCTTTACCTTTCTGATTATAAATTTTTTTGTTTCATATTGAATTTATAATTAAGTAATCACTGATCAAATCACTCCTTACGGCTTGGGACGCATCTTATTTGCATATTTAATCAGTGGTTCCTTAACAGCCATGGTTCTATTATACAGAAATAACCGGACATACGGATGTCCCTGAAAAATTTTTTCAAAAAAATCCGCTGAATTTTCCATTCAGCGGATTTTGCAATTTATTTATTTTTTATCAGACCATTTACTGTTTAAAAGCTTTCTTAAATGGGTATTTCGACACATTCATGTCATAATTCATTTTACAAATCCCATATCTTCACCACGGTCCTCTTCTGCATCATACCGTGTAATAACGCCATTTTCCAGATAAAAGCTGCCGCTTCCACCAGTATACATTACTGTAGCCTCCGGTTCAGAATTTTCATTCTTGTATTCATAATATGTCTTGACTGCGTTCTTATTGCATACCATACACTGACTGTCTGCATCAAATGTCAGGATATATACCCATTCAACATATGCAAAAGCACTGTCCGCCCATGTGATTTTACCCTGATAAGTGCCGTCGCCGTTATCGGAAATATTAAGCGTTGCTCTCCCGCAGCCCCATGTTCCCAGATAATTTTCAGCCGGTTCCTCCTCTCCTCTGCCGTCATCAGCCAAACCGCCTGCACCGTTAATCAGAACATAGTGCGGAGAGCCGTTTCCTCTTGCATATAAATCAAGCTTCTGATAACTACCGTCATCTTCAAAGCTTATAAAATATTCATCATCATCTGTATAAAGCACATACCAGTTAGTTTCAGTTTCCTCGCCTTCAGCTGTTTCATATTTTATGTATCCTGTATTTTCAATATTACCGCTTGCATAATAAGCGGTAAATGTTCCTTTACTGCTTATTGAAATATGAGCGGCGTCAGGGTCACCGTCAAAATACCAGTTTCCGGCAATACTGCTGCAATCTATGTCTGTATCAGTTTCCGGTTCAGTCACCTGAGTGGTACTTGCATCCGTTGCTTTCTCCGGTTCAGTCGTTTCCTCTGAAACTTCTTCCGTAACTTCTGTAACCATAGTTTCTGCAGCACTGTTTTGTTTTACACTGGAATTTTCTTCATTGCCGCAGCCTGTAATTGCTGCCAGCATAAATAATGATACGGTGAAAATAAATATTTTCTTATTCATATCCTCACTCCTGCAATTTCAGACAACACCGCAAAACAAACAGCTTCCTGCCGCACATCTGCTTTCAAAATATACAGTATTGCCTTTAGTTTATTTATTTTTATTATTATACACTAAATCTGTTATATGTTCAAGGGAAACTGCTGCAATAAAAACGAAAAAAGTGAGTTTTCGGGTACATAGCCATTTCGCAGGTGATAAAGACCTTGATGAAGTCATAAGAAGACTTTCATTTGAATCTGCACTTCTTGACATCAAAATCATAACATAATTTTTTACTTTATATATAATTATCCAAATAATCCAATCAAGAAAAGAACAATAGGCAAAATGAAGATTACAATATTGATACAGTAGGCAGATGTTGTCCCTCTGCATTTAGCAGATATTATTGTAATAATCATTCCGCATATAATTGAAAATACTGTTCGCAAAAAAATCAGCATCAGCATTGCCAATCCAACTGTAATGAATGCAGGATAATTTGAAAAACCCATTATGCCATTTACGGAAGCGGATATGCCTATTGTACCATATTTAGTTAATATTTCACTCAGGTATGGTATGCTGACTATTAATGAAAGCGAAGCTGATATAATTGCCGAAAAGCATAATAACTTCTTAAAATAGTCTTTTTTTCCTGATTTTGTAGTATATATTATTTTTATCATATTTGTTTTATTATCCTGTGCCGGAACAGGAGACAGTATAAAAACAAGTGAAATCATAATGAATAATAATAATATTCCACCCTCTTTATTGCCATCTAAACCGAAAAATCTTTCATAGCCTGTATCATAGAAAATCTCAGCATTTTCAGGAATGTCTTCAACACGATTTTTAAAACGTTCAAAAGCATTTTTATCATTGAGCTGTGAATAGAGTTCATTTAATTTAAAATAACCCGGAGCGTCTGAACTTTCAATTTCAATAATTTGATTTTCTGCATCTTGATAGAATATAGTTTTATCAGATATAAATTTTCTTGTATCATCTTTTATTTCACCAGCATAGTCTGTACAAAAATTTTCGTAATAAATCTCATCATTATCATAATAACGTTTTACAGTTTGAGAAAAACCAATAGAAACAAGTACTGCCAGAATTATAATAACAATTCCTTTTTGAAGAATCAGGCTTCTTTTACAAATATAATAGAATATACCGTGAACTTTAAGCTTAAATTGTATTTTTTTGGTCAAAGTAATATTTTTATAATGCAGATTTCTTGTTTTGCCAAATATAAAACAATTCAAACAAATAAATGTAATAAGCAGCAAAGATATCACAGCAATAACTGATATTTTAAGTGAAACAGGATATCCGAAAAAGTTTACGTTTGTATAAGTTCCAAGTATTTCTTTTATCTGTAAAAATTGAACAGGATTCCAGAAGTGCAGCAAACTCAGCGGAGAAAGAACCGATATTTTTGAATATAAAATATAGCATAATCCGCAAATCCCTGCACTTATGCCATAGACCGTTAAATTATTCTTTGAAATGGTACATATTAATGAAAAAATAATCGCAAAAACAGAGTATGCAAGTATTTTCATAATAAGATATAATCCGATATATTCGCCGACAGAAACAGCCAGATTACAGGTATAATATCCGAATATACATTGAATGGGACGTGATAAACACCCAAATCCGTAAAGATAATTTTCTATCAGGAATATCTCAGTATAAAATACCAAAACAAGCATAATGCAGCAAATAATTGAGGTGGCTGTTTTAGTTAAAATAAGTTTATTTCTTCCATTGGGTGCTGCATATAAAAGCGTCATGATTCCTTGTTCCCTGTCATGCAAAAAAATTCTGCATACACAAATAAAAAGTAATATTATTGCAAGTAAATCAGTAATGGGACTATCAAGAAAATCCTCAACTCCAAGAGAGGTGTCAAACGGCAATTCTTTCGCTTTTATATTTTTATATGCGGCTCTGCGAAAAAATTTCTGTAAAATCATCAACTGCAATAAAAAACGATACTAATTGAGCAGCAGAAAATTTGCTGCTCTCATTTTTTTACAGTATACAATGTATCCTGTAAATTGTCAAGATTCTTTGCAAATCAG
>JALEVO010000033.1 GCA_022788225.1 Oscillospiraceae bacterium
TTTGAGCTTGTGGAAGCGGTGGACGTTCCGGCTGAAAAGATAAAGCTTGAATCCAATGAGGATATATCAAACCTGTTCACCATGACGCCCTATTACTACAACACAAAGCCGGAGGACAAGCAGAAGCTTGACAATATTGACACACTTGAAACAACTATTGAATTTAAGATACTTATTTACAGAAACAAGGAGAATAATTAATGGCACTTGACGGCGCATTTTTATATGCAGTAAAAAACGAACTTCAGACGCTTATTGGCGGACGTGTGGACAAAGTCTACCAGCCGTCAAGGGAAGAAATTATAATATCAATAAGGACAGTAAAGGGCGCATTCAGACTGCTGATATCAGCCTCTGCAAGCAGTGCAAGAGTGCATATAACAGAAACGCAGGTGGACAATCCCATGACTCCGCCAATGTTCTGTATGCTGCTTAGAAAGCACCTTGGGGGAGGAAAGCTTGCCGAAATAAGACAGGACGGTCTTGAGCGAATTTTGTTTCTTGACTTCAACTGCACAAACGAACTTGGCGATCCGGTTACAATAACACTTGCCTGTGAAATCATGGGGAAGTACTCAAACCTTATTGCAATTAACAATGACGGCAGGATAATTGACAGCATAAAGCGTGTTGATGAAGATATGTCAAGGGAAAGGCTTGTACTGCCCGGCATAAAATATGAAATGCCGCCGAGAGATGAGCGTATATCTTTTGTCCACAGCAGTGAGGGCGAAATAAGGGCGGCGCTTGACCGTATGAAACCAGCGGAACTTTCAAAGGGGCTTATAGGCGTGTTTGAGGGCATTTCTCCTGTGCTTGCAAGAGAGTGGACATACTATGCGGCAAGAGGGAATGAAGTGCGCACAGATGAACTTGACAGCAACATAAAAGACAGGCTTGTGTTTGCCATTATGCAGTCGAAGGAGGCGCTGATTTCGGGAAAATGCTGTTACACCGCTGTCATGACCAAAGAGGGACTTCTGAAAGATTTCTCATTTATCAGACTTTCTCAGTACGGCGCATTGATGATAACAAAGGAACTGGAATCTGCAAGCGGTCTGCTTGACTATTTCTATGCACAGCGTGACAGGGCGGCAAGGCTTAAACAGCGTGCCAACGACCTTTTCAGACTGCTTGTCAATACCTCTGAGCGAATTTCCAAAAGGATAGCCAATCAGCGTGATGAACTGAAAGAGTGCGACAAAAAGAATGAAATGAAGCTTATGGGCGACCTGCTTTCTGCTAACATTTACAGGATAAACAAGGGTGACAGCGCAGTAAAGCTTGAAAACTTTTATGATGAAAACTGTCCTGAAATCGAGATAAAGCTTGATTCAAGGCTTACTCCGGCGCAGAATGCACAGAAATATTATTCTGTTTACCGCAAGTCGGTTACCGCTGAAAAAAAACTTGCGGAGCAGATAGCATTGGGTGAGGAGGAATTGCAGTATATAGACAGTGTTTTCGACGCCCTTACAAGAGCCGACAGCGAAAATGAAGTGAACGAACTGCGTCTGGAACTTGCGGAACAGGGGTATATCAGAGCAGTAAGGCTGAAAGGCAAGCCGCCGAAAAGTCAGCCCCCCATTGAATATCTCTCCAGTGACGGTTACACTATTTTTGCCGGACGAAACAACAAGCAGAACGATAAGCTTACTCTTAAAACAGCCGCTAAAACTGATATATGGCTGCATACTCACAACATAGCCGGTTCTCACGTCATAATCGTAACGGAAGGTACAACTCCTCCCGACAAAACCATTGAGGAAGCGGCGATAATTGCGGCAGTAAACAGCAAGGCAAAGGATTCAGCACAGGTGCCGGTTGACTACTGTCTTGACAAGTTTGTCAAAAAGCCAGCCGGTGCAAAACCGGGAATGGTGATATTCACAAACAATAAAACGGCGTATGTAAACCCTGATGCGCAGCTTGCGGAAAGGCTTAGAAAATGATACTGAATGAAGAGTTTTTTCACAGGGACTGTCTTGAACTTGCCCCCGACCTTGTGGGAAAAATACTGGTGCGAAAGCTTGACAGCGGCGAGGAGATACGAGTAAGGATAACCGAAACAGAGGCTTATAGGGGTACAGAGGACAAAGCCTGTCACGCCTCAAAGGGCAGAACCCCCAGAACGGAAATACTTTACCGTGAAAGCGGACTTATCTATGTTTATCTGTGCTACGGAATGCACTGGCTGATGAATGTCATAAGCGGTGAAAAGGAACAGCCACAGGGAGTGCTTTTCAGAGCCGGAGAGGGGTTTGAAGGTCCGGCAAGACTGACAAAACGTCTTGGCATTGACAAGTCATTCAACTATGAAAGCTTTTGCGGTAATCCGAGAATATGGATAGAGGACGATGGAAAACGCTTTAATCTTCGCACTGATAAACGAGTGGGGATAGACTATGCCGGAGAGGAATGGGCGTCAAAGCCGTGGAGATATATACTTGACAGTGAAAGGGACGGTGAAAGCAATGACATTGCAGGAACTATTTGATAAAAGTCAGAATATAGTTTTCTTCGGTGGTGCAGGAGTTTCAACGGAAAGCGGAATTCCTGATTTCAGAAGTGTTGACGGACTTTACAATCAGAAATACGATTTTCCGCCGGAAACTATTCTGAGCCACGACTTTTTCATGTCGCAGACTGAGGAATTTTATAAATTTTACCGTGACAAAATGCTTTGTCCGGACGCAAAGCCAAATAAGGCGCACTTAAAGCTTGCGGAACTTGAAAAAGCGGAAAAGCTTAAAGCGGTCATAACCCAGAATATTGACGGACTTCATCAGGCGGCAGGCAGTAAAGCGGTGTATGAACTCCACGGAAGTGTGCTGAGAAATTACTGCATGAAGTGCCATAAATTTTATGATGAGGAATTTATCAGGAACAGCAGCGGTATCCCGAAATGCAGCTGCGGAGGAACAGTTAAGCCGGACGTTGTACTGTATCAGGAGGGACTTGACGACAGGACAATAAACGGCGCAGTAAACGCCATTGAGGAAGCCGACCTGCTTATAGTCGGTGGTACATCTCTGAATGTTTATCCGGCGGCAGGGCTTATAAGATACAGACATAAAGACTGTTTTCTTCTGCTGATAAACAAGACGGAAACGTCGGTTGATTCCAGTGCGGACATGGTTATACACGACAGCATCGGAAAGGTTCTGAGCGCAATAGAGGTCAAGGGAGGAACACAGTGAAAGCGGTAGTACAGAGAGTTACTCATGCGTCAGTAACGGTTGACGGTGAAATAAAAGGGCAGATAGGACAGGGTTTTCTGATTCTGCTTGGAGTGGGGCAGAATGACACAGAGGAGGACGCCGACAGACTGGTAAACAAAATTGTAAAGCTCAGAATTTTTTCAGATGAAAACGATAAGATAAATCTTTCCCTTGCCGATGTTGGCGGTTCGCTGCTTGTCATATCCCAGTTTACCCTTTACGCAGACTGCCGTAAGGGCAACAGACCTAACTTTATTCAGGCTGGAAAGCCTGACGAGGCGGAAAGACTTTATGAGTATTTTGTAAGCCAGTGCAAAAAGCAGGTTCCGGTCGTGGAAAAAGGCGTATTCGGGGCAGATATGAAGGTGGAACTGCTTAACGACGGACCTTTTACTGTAGTGCTTGAAGATATCTGATTTGGAGGACGAAAATATGTATGATGAATTTCTGGAATGGATTGACGGTCTTGACCTTGAAAATATGCCCGAAAATATAGTTGCATATAATTTCAATCTGTACGACAGCGAGGAAACCTATGATATACAGCTTATCGGTTCTGACGAATTTGACGAGGACGACCCCGACTGGGCGTGCAGTGAGGTGTATTCCTCCGAGGAAAATGTCTGCTATATTGAAATTACTGATGAACTGGAAAACTGGGAAAAGGCGCAGAAAATGTTTGCTGAATGTGTAAGGAAGTACCTTGAATCGGGAAAGTATGCAGAGGTGCTGAAATCGGCTAAGGCTGTGGGAATCGGCTTTGTTGACGGCGATATTGAAATTTTATATCTTGATGGGAAAATTATCTGACAGGGAGGAAAACCATGAATATCAAAGACCTTGTTTCAAAAATGACTCTTGAGGAAAAAGCCGGACTGTGTTCCGGAAGTGATTTCTGGCACACAAAGGCAGTTGAACGCCTTGGAATACCGGCAGTTATGGTAAGCGACGGTCCTCACGGACTCAGAAAACAGGATCTTAACGCCGACCATTTAGGTGTGAATATAAGCATTGAGGCGGTGTGTTTTCCGGCAGCCTGTGCGCTGGCTTGTTCCTTTGACAGGGAACTGATATATAAAATGGGTCAGGCTCTCGGAAACGAATGTCAGGCAGAGGACGTAAGCGTTATTTTAGGACCGGGAGCGAATATCAAGCGTTCACCGGTTTGCGGAAGAAACTTTGAGTATTTTTCAGAGGATCCGTATCTTTCGTCACAGATGGCGGCAAACCACATCAAAGGTGTTCAGTCACAAAATGTGGGCACAAGCTTAAAGCATTTTGCCGCAAATAATCAGGAACACAGACGTATGTCCGCAAGCTCTGAAATTGACGAGAGAACTCTCAGAGAAATTTACCTTGCAAGCTTTGAAACGGCTGTAAAAGAGGCAAAGCCATGGACTGTAATGTGCTCATATAACCGTGTAAACGGTGTATACGCCTCTGAAAATAAAAAACTGCTGACTGATATTCTCAGAGATGAATGGGGCTTTGACGGCTTTGTTGTCAGCGACTGGGGCGCAGTTGACGAGCGTGTCGAGGGGCTTAAAGCCGGACTTGACCTTGAAATGCCGTCAAGCGGCGGTTTCAATGACGAACTTATCGTTAAAGCGGTAAGGGACGGAAGCCTTGACGAAAAGGTGCTTGACAGGGCAGTCGAAAGAATACTTGGCGTTATTGACAGGTATCTTGAAAATCGCAATAAAAATGCCGTATGGGACAAGGAAAAGGACAGCAGACTTGCCCGTGAAATTGAAAGAGAGTGCATAGTACTGCTTAAAAATGACGACAGCATACTTCCTCTTTCAAAGACTGAAAAGGTGGCTTTTATCGGTGAATTTGCGGAAAAACCCAGATATCAGGGCGGCGGCAGTTCACATATCAACTCCTTTGACTCTCTCAGCGCACTTGACGCAGTAAAGGGTGTTGCTGATGTTGAGTACGCAAGAGGCTATGACAGTTCTGCCGATGTAACTGACAAAAATCTGATTGCAGAGGCAGTAAGCCTTGCTGAAAGGTCGGATAAGGCAGTTATTTTTGCCGGACTGCCCGACTCCTTTGAATCTGAGGGATTTGACAGAAGTCACATGAGAATGCCGGAAAATCAGAATAAGCTGATAGCCGAGGTGTGCAAAGTTCAGCCGAATACTGTTGTTGTTCTGCATAACGGCTCTCCGGTTGAAATGCCGTGGGTAAATGATGTTAAGGGTATTGTGGAAGTGTATCTCGGCGGACAGAGCGTCGGCGGCGCAGAAACTGACATACTTTTCGGTGACGCAAATCCATGCGGAAAGCTTGCTGAAACATTCCCGAAAAAGCTGTCAGACAATCCGTCTTATCTGTCATTCCCCGGAGAGGGTGACAAGACAGTCTACAGCGAGGGCATTTTCGTTGGTTACCGCTATTATGACAAAAAGGAAATGGACGTGCTTTTCCCGTTTGGACACGGTTTAAGCTATACTCAGTTTGAATACAGCAACTTAAAACTTAGTGCTGACAGGATAACTGATAATGATACATTAAAGGTAACGGTTGACGTAAAGAATGTTGGTAATGTGTCAGGAAAAGAAATTGTACAGCTTTATGTCAGCGACCGTGAAAGCCGTGTTATAAGACCGTTAAAGGAGCTTAAAGGCTTTGAAAAGCTCAGCCTTGAACCGGGTGAGCAGAAAACTGCTGAATTTGTTCTTGACAAGCGTTCCTTTGCGTATTACAATACCGAAATTTCCGACTGGCACGTTGAAAGCGGAGAATTTGATATTATGGTTGGAAAGTCCTCCCGTGATATTGTTCTTACTGATACTGTCTATGTGGATTCAACAGTTAAACTGCCTGTTCACTACACTATGAACACCACATTCGGCGATATGCTTGAGGACGAGGACGCAAGGGCGTACACCGACAGGTACATTGAAATTTACCGTGAACAGATGTCCGGAAACGACGAGGGCAACGAAATGGGCGAAAGCACAGGGGCAATGATTGAGGCTATGCTGAAATATAACCCTATGAGAGCAATGGTAAGCTTCAGCGGCGGTAAAATAAGCGTAGAAGAAATAAAAGAGGCAATCGAAAAGCTTAATAACAGGTGATATATTCCCTCCGGAATGGTTATACTAAGTCTGGAGGGATTTTCATGTACAAAAGACTTACTGCACTTGGCTGTGTATTCATGTTTTTGTTTGCAATACTTTATATGCGTATATATGTCATTGTCAGCAACCCGAAATATTATGCCGCCGCAAAGGAACAGGGAACATACACTCTTACAGTGGGACACACCTGCGGAAATATTTACGACAGAGATTATGAACTGCTGGTAAACGATACAACAGCGTACTATGCGGCTGTCAACCCAACAGCAGAAGCGGCAGAGGAAATACTGCCCTATGTCAAGGACCTTGAAAGCTATCATGCAAATATTATTTACGGCAAACCCTTTGTTTGCGAAGTCACCAAAAAGGATTTTGACTGTGAGGATATAACTGTTTTTGAAGTTCCGGTCAGAAACAGAGAAAAGCAGCTGGCACAGCATATTGTGGGATATACTGATGAAAGCGGGGGAGTTTCCGGTATTGAACTGGCTTATGATGAATTTCTCAGGGGTACAGTTTCTGAAAATTCAGTCACCTATAACGTTGATGGTCGGGGCGGCGTTCTGGACGGTCTTGGAAAGGATATAAAACAGGGAGAGCCGATGACTGACGGGGTAGTTCTGACTATTGACAAGGATATACAGGCTGTCTGTGAGCTTGCCGGAAGTAAAATGGAAAAAGGCGCAGTTGTTGTTATGGATATTCAGACCGGGGATATTCTGGGCATGGCAAGCTTTCCGTCATACAGTATCAGTTCGCTTTCAGAAGATGTCAGCAATGAAAATTCGCCGCTTATAAACCGCTGTCTGTATTCCTACAATGTCGGCTCAATATTCAAGCTTGTGACTGCTCTTGCGGCGTTTGAGCAGGGGCTTGACGAAAGCTTTACCTATATTTGCACCGGTGTTACGGAAATCGGCGGACAGCCTTTTAAGTGCCACAATTTAAACGGTCATGGCGTACTTGACATGACCGGAGCAATGACGCAGTCCTGCAACACCTATTTTATTGAACTTGCAAAACGTATTGATAACAGTATTCTGATTGAAACTGCAAAACGAATGGGATTCGGAAGAAGCATTACTCTTGCTACTGGCATGACGGCATCGGGAGGAACATTGCAGACTGAGGAAGACTTGTTACTGCCGGCTGAAAAGGCTAATATGTCTTTCGGACAGGGGAAGCTTAATGCGTCACCGGTGCAGATATGTGCTTTTACAGCCGCAATAGCCAACGAGGGGAAGCTATACGTTCCAGGACTTGTGAGGGGTATAACCCATGATGGTGAAACTGTTGTCAATGAGAATGAAATGAAGTATACAGAGGTATTCGACCGTCAGACCGCTTTCCGTTTGCAGGACCTTATGATTGCCGCCGTTGACAAGAATGAAGACTCAAATGCAAGACCTGCAAACACCCATGCCGCCGGAAAAACGTCAACTGCCCAGACCGGACGTTTTGATGATGACGGCGAAGAACTGTGTCACGGCTGGATAACAGGCTTTTTCCCTCTCTCATCTCCGAAATACGCTGTAACTGTCCTGTGCGAGGACGGCGGCTACGGAAACGACTGTGCCGCTCCGGTATTCAGAGAGATTGCGGAGAGGATAACAGCTCTGGATAATTAGTAAAAATATAATTAAAATTTGAAATTGCAAAATATTTGTTGACTTTTAAAATAATATGTGATATAATAAATGTCGAAAATTTGATTCATTGCAGTATCCGCTTAAAAAGGTAAGCATGACATGACTTATTGTGCTCCGCAGGTAAGACCCGTCGGGGCGTTGTTTTGAAATTTTTGCTTTACTAATTTAAAGCGGTGCATAAGCAGAATGGAGTATTTATTATGAGTATGAATTTTAAAAGAAAGCTTCCTGTACCGGAGGAAATAAGAGAGCTTTACCCGCTTTCAGAGGAAGTTCTTCAGATTAAGGCTAAAAGAGATAAGGAAATTATTGACGTTTTTACCGGAAATTCAGATAAGTTCCTCCTTATAATCGGACCATGTTCAGCTGATAAGGAAGAGCCTGTAATGGACTATGTAGGCAGACTTGCCGTTATGCAGGAAAAGGTCAAGGACAAGATTATTATCATTCCAAGAATCTATACAAACAAGCCGAGAACAACAGGTGAGGGCTATAAGGGTATGATTCACCAGCCTGACCCGTCAAAGGCAGAGGATATTCTTGAGGGACTTATTCACGTTCGTCATCTTCACACAAGAGCAATTGAGGACACAAAGCTTACCTGTGCAGACGAAATGCTTTATCCGGAAAACTACAGATACCTTTACGACCTGCTTTCATACGTTGCAGTAGGTGCACGTTCTGTTGAGGACCAGCAGCACAGACTTACAGCCAGCGGTATGGATATACCAGTCGGCATGAAGAACCCTACAGGCGGCGACCTTTCAGTAATGCTCAACTCAATCACAGCCGCACAGGGCAGCCACAACTTCCTTTACAGAGGCTGGGAAGTAAGTACAGACGGCAATCCTTATGCACACGCTATTTTAAGAGGCGCTGTAGACAAGCATGGACAAAATCTTCCTAACTACCACTATGAGGATTTAAGACTGCTTTATGAGCTGTATTCAAAGAAGAATCTTGCAAACCGTGCGGTTATTGTTGACACTAACCACTCTAATTCCGGCAAGAAGTATCTTGAACAGATTAGAATAAGCAAGGAAGTACTTCACAGTATGCGTCACAGCGATGATATCAGAGGCTTTGTAAAGGGTCTGATGATTGAAAGTTATATTGAGGACGGAAACCAGTCTGTTGACGAGTGCGTATACGGCAAGTCAATTACTGACCCATGCCTTGGCTGGGAAAAGACAGAAAGACTTATTCTTGATATTGCAGATTTACTTTAATAAAAAAACGCCCCGCTGGTTAAACCGGCGGGGCGTTTTAGGATAGAAGTGTGAATTATTGCTCCCTCAATTAAACCTTGCCTTAAAGGCGCAGGCGAAAATAAAAAATATCAAGGCGCAAAGCCGCAGGAATACTCGTGTATTGCAAGGGTTTGCAACGCCGAGATTTTTTATTTACGGCAAGAATTTTGGCAAGCTTTAATTGAGGGAGCAATATGGTTAAGGTAAGCATATATTATGATACCTTAATAGCGTTTACATAATAGTTTTTGCAATGTCAATTACATCGTATAAATTATTTTGACCATCACGGTTGAAATCAGCTGCATATAGCTCTGTTTCATTAAGTGAATACGGATTCATTAAATATCTTGCAATGGCAATTGCGTCATATATGTCAATGGCTGAATCGAAATTAACATCGCCGTAAGGAGTATTCTCGTATTCTTCGGCACTCTCCGACACAAGTTCTGCGCCGTTTTCATTCTTTTCAATTGTGTAGTTGTAGCTTGTAACATAACCGTAAGGCGTTTCAGCAGTTTCATTGTATTGCTGTGCTGAAATAAATTTCAGACCGTATTTTTCATTGCTGTCAAGACTGTACTGATATACTGTGTAAATGCTTCCGCCGCACGGATAATCAAATACAATTTCTCCGTTACTGTTTCTTCTGCATGAATATTCCGAATCATCTGTACCAATCTCGTACTTTGCTGTAAGAACAGGTGTAACTGTGTTATGCGGGCTTGTACATTCATGAGGACCGATTGCTCCGACACCATCCATTATAACAACAGCGTTATCATCATTTACCTTGATATTGCCGTTTTCACTGATAAATTTGATTGTCTGTCTGGCGGTTGTAGGTCTGTCAGAAACTTTATAAGTTATGTCTGTCTGTCTGGTAAAACTAAGATTTGTTTTGCTGATGTAGTTTTCAGTATCTGAAAGCTTGCCGAATTTTGCAGTTATGTTGATTTCAGCGAATCCGCTTGGCTGAAGAAAAACATAGTAAACATCATAACCTTGTTTTACATAAGAATCGTCATTTGTATTCCTGTTATTCTCAATATATCTCTCATGGGACATAATATTGAATTTACTTTCATCCTCAAATGTATAACCATAGTTTTCATCATCAATACACGGCAAAACTAAAGTTGCAAAAGTAGCTCTGCTGCTTGGGTCAGAAAAAGTTATGGCTTCAGCGTTCTGATAATAAAACTGTTCTGCTGAAGCATAGTCTTCAGGCAAAACTACATCAGCTGTTTCTGATGTATCTGGCAGGGAAACATCGGGAATATCAGAACCGATATCCTCCGTGTCATATATCCGATGTACAAAAGCGCATAGCATAAAAATGGGAGTAACGCTTTTTACTCTTTCGTCCGCTTTCAGTTCATAGTATGAATCACCGGCAGCCACAATTTCATCCTGACTGAATATTTTGCTCATATATGTATTAGTAGTTGATTCCGGAAAATTCAGTGTTTCATAATCAGACAGGAAAGCTTCGGCATCATCAGTACTGTTTAAGCTTACAGAGAAACTAAGACCAGATACACATTCGCATTCAGCGGTGTTAAGCTTTCTGACTTCAACGGCGAGACCGCTTTTTATCCAGTTGCCGGCAAGTGCGGCAATTTCCTCGATTTGATTTCCTGAATTTATCGAAATCCTTAGCCAGCCGTCATAGTCTTCGTATAAAGAAGAATCCAGATGTACCACATCACAGCCGTCAGGCAGTCCGAGAGTTTCAGCTGTTATTTCAGCACCTTCAGCCGGTTTTAAAATAACAGAACTGAATTTTTTTAATCCATAGGCAACAGTGCCGTCCTCATAAACTCTTACAGAACCGTCTGTCCATGCCAGATTTGAATCGTCGGTAAGATATTCGAATGTCTGTGTGTCCGGTTGTGTATATGCGGATACTGAAACGGGAACGCTGAATGCAGAAACTGCGATTATTGCTGCTGAAAGTACCGCAGCAAGCTTTTTGAATTTTTTCATAAGAAAACCTCCTTGTATTTTTTGACGGATTGTATCAATTAATCCTTTCACTTATATAGAGCGGTGTAAATTCAATTTTGTCTACACTTTTTGAAAATAATTATTTTAATTTAATTGTGGTCGTATATGTGGTATCAGATGTCGGCTCCTGTGTTTCTTCTGTTGATTCTGCCGCTTCAGTTTCAGTTGCACTTTCACTTTCAGATGAATCATCGGTAACTGAAGGCAATGGTATAGTTGTCACCGGTTGTTCTGTCGCAATACTTGTTACTTCAACTTCCATAATAGTTGTTACTACCACAACGCTCGTATTCACAGTGACTTGTGTTCCAATAGGTGATCCGGGCAGAACTACGGACTCTGTCAGCCGTGAAGTAGCAGGACTTGTGATAGAAATGTCTCCCGTAATGTTGCTTATAACCGTTGTGGTCTGTGGATTTTCTGCTCCTTGCGGCGCTGTGGAAACAACTGTAGGGTATGAGGGAGCCATCATAGACGGTTGCTGATGTAAATTTATGCCGAGTCCGGTGCGGACCGGATTTGTTCCAGCTTCAGTCATTGATGTAAGGAGATGATCTTCTCCGGAAACAGTGCTTAATGCTGTAACAGAAGTGACTGTTGTTACAGTTGTACTAACCGCCGGCAAAACTGTTGTTACCGGAACAGCCGGAATATCAGTAATTACCGGAGCGGTGATGGAAGGCACAGCTAAGACAGGGGTATCAGTACTTTCAGTCTGACTGCTGAAAGTTGCTTTGTCTTCGCCGCCTGTGAATACTTTGCGGATCATACGTCTGAAAGATTCGTTTGCAGTAGCGGTAACTGCACCGGCAAGGACTGCCGCAGCGACAATTACAGCAAATGTTCTGATGCTTATTTTCTTTTTTGTTCCGGCTTTCTTTTTCTGATTGTATTTTTTGCAGGCTACTGCACCTGTTTCCGCAATTTTTTTATCATATTTTTGAGAAAAAATATGAGTATCATCTTCAAGGCTTTTCATTTTTTCAGACTGAGGTCTGATAATTGATTCTTCAATTGCCTTATAAAAATTACAATTTTTATCCATTAGCAACCCCCAGCTTGTCACGCAGTGTTTTCTTTGCATCATTCAGATATTTATAAACAGTACTTCTTGAAATCCCCATAAGCTTTGCAGTATCATCAGCACTGTATTCATAATAAAGCATATAAGCTATAACTGACTGATAAGTGTCATCAAGACCTTTCAGCACATCACATAAATCAGAAATTTCAAAGTTGTTAAACTCATCAAAATCAGCAATTTCAGTTTCCGGAACAGAGTCAGCAGTAAGGAGATCACTCTGCTTTTTTTCACTGTTGTATATTTTGTAACAGGTATTTTTCAGAGTAATAATCAGATATGCCTCAATATTTTCAATTCCGCCGTTACTGACTCTTTCAAAGCATTTTGCAATTGCAAAAAATGTTTCCCAAACCGCTTCTTCAGCCAGCGCAGTGTTATGCAGTATGCTGTATGCATAACCATAAAGCTTTTTTTCGTATTTCATTACTATATCATTAAATTCTGTCTGACTTTCAGTGTCATCAATAAGAGCCATACAAACGGCAAGCATCGAAGCACCTCCTCTATATTTTATATACATTTTATTCTTGATTTTCCATTCATTAATTAAGAGTGCCAATAATTCGTTTTTGTCCGAACTTTTTCAGATATTTTTTGATTTTTGGAACATTGTACAATGCACAAGGGGCATATTTGTGAAACCTTAACAAAAATGACGCTTTTTGATTGAAAAGTAAGAAAAAATGTCTTTTTTGTGCTGTAAGGTGTCATTAAAATTATAGTCAACGGGTAAAATTTGTGCTATAATAAGTTAAAGTTAACTTATTTTCTGAATGTCCATGCAGATACGCAAATCAGAGATTTGCTCCTGCATATGCACAATTATAACACATTTCAGTTTATTTTAATAGTAAACAGGGGGTAAAAAATGAAAAAAACAAAAATTTTGTCTGTTCTGACTGTCGCTGTGACAGCAATTGGTATTTTTACGGGCTGCGGAGGTAAAAAAGGCGAAAAATCTCAGATGCGTGATATGACCACAACGGAAATAGTTGCCGATATGGGTCTTGGCATAAATCTGGGAAATACTCTTGAAGCCTGCGGCGACTGGATAGATGACAGCAGTATCACCAACTACGAAACTGCATGGGGTTCTCCGGTCATAACTAAGGAAATGGTGGACGGATATGCAAAAGCAGGTTTCAAATCTGTCAGAATACCTGTTGCGTGGTCAAATATGATAGCGGACGATTATACAATAAATCCCGACCTTATGAAACGAGTAAAGGAAATCGCCGGTTATGTAATTGACAATGATATGTATGCTGTTGTGAACATTCACTGGGACGGCGGCTGGTTCGAAAAATTTTCCACAGAATATGACGAGTGCCTGAAAAAGTACACCACAATATGGATGCAGATTGCCGAAAATTTCAAAGATTTTGGTGACAAACTGATTTTTGAATCCCTTAACGAAGAGGGTGTTTATAATGATATCTGGAACAGATACAGTGGTTCTGACGAGGGCAAGGAAGAGGCGTACGGAATACTTAACAGCATAAATCAGGAGTTTGTAAATCTTGTCAGAAATTCCGGCGGAAACAATGCAAAGCGTCATCTTCTGATTGCCGGTTACGCTACTGACGTAACTCTTACCTGCGACCCATGCTTTAAGATGCCGGAGGATAAGGAATCACGCTGTGCAGTTTCGGTTCATTACTACACTCCGCCGACCTTCTGCATACTTGAAGATGACGCCAGCTGGGGCAAGGCAAGGTCTGACTGGGGTTCTGAAATTGACTTCAATGAACTGGAAAAAAATATGGAGCTTCTGAAAACTACATTTGTAGATAAGGGAATACCGGTAATAATAGGAGAATATGGCTGTGCTACAAAAAATAAAAATCCGGACTCCGTAAAGCTTTTCCTGACATCAGTTTGCCGTGAAGCCTATGAGCGTGGAATGTGCCCGATGCTCTGGGATATTACAGACGTTTTCTACAGCAGAACCGACTGCAAAATGATTGATGATGATTTAGGTCAGCAGTTTAAGAAAATTGCTGATACTGCAAGAAGATAATACTAAAACCGCTTTGAGTTTTCAAAGCGGTTTTTGTTTTTTAGTCAATTAAATTAGATGCAATGCGGTTTAAATCACGGATAATTTCTTTAATCTCTGAAATGCTGCTGCCGATAAACTGTGAACTGTCATTAAGCTCATCAACAGCCTTGTCAGTGCTGATAACACTGTCCTGTGTCATTGCAGTCTGATCAATAATGGAATCAGAGGATTTTTTTATTCCGCTGACGTTTTTCAGTATTTCATTGGTGTGTTCTTCAGCCTCCTTGAGTGTTTCGGCTGATTTGACAGCAAGACTGCGAACCTCTCCGGCAACCACTGCAAAGCCTTTTCCCGATTCGCCTGCCCTTGCCGCTTCGATGGAAGCGTTGATAGCAAGAATATTGGTCTGTTCGGAAATACCCTTGATTTTATTAAGTATTTTTGTGTATTCGTTAATACTGGTACCAATCTGTGAAACAGCGCTGCCAATTCCGTTTGCGCCTGTGTGAATGTTGGTAATTTCATTATTAAGTATCTGCATATCGTTTTTGATAACTTCATTTTTTTCAGCATTTCCCACGGCGTGGTCAGCAATAGGGTGTATTTTATCCGACAGAACGGATAATGACGCAGTAATTTCAGAAACTGCCTGCTGTAAATTGCGATGCTGATTTTCAAGCTTGTTACGCATTTCCAGCATTTGCGCCTTTTCATACATAATACAGTTTGCAGGGGTATTATTTCCGGCATAAATTGTTAAAGCCATATTACGGCAGCTTTTGAATCCGCAGGCATGGCAGTCGATATGCCTGTCCGCCTCGGAGAATTTGCCCATACTGTTATAAACAGCGTCAAGCTCCTGTTCGCTTGGAGAAACAGAAGTGCATCTGTCGGTATATGTTCTTAAAAAGTCCTCAAGTTTAAGAGAGTTAAACAGTTTCTTGTGAAATCTTTCAGACTTGCGGCGATTGTTTGCCCAGTTTTTAGCATTTATCATAATGTCATAAGCATTAAAAGTGTTGAATTCAGACCTTGCTCCCACACCTGAATTACAGCCAAATTCACAGGAAAGAACATCATAGACCGAAGGAAGCTTTGATCTGTCGGTTTCAAGATAGTTTTCAAGATCCTCATAAACTTTCTGTACGCCTTCAGAGGTTGTAACAGATAATTCTGGAGAATATACATGCAGACACTCCTTCAGACCGCCGGGGATAGGGTAGAAAGCACCATCAAACCCTCTG
Source organism: Oscillospiraceae bacterium (assembly GCA_022788225.1). GTDB lineage: Bacteria > Bacillota > Clostridia > Oscillospirales > Ruminococcaceae > Porcipelethomonas. Next base: position 15,553 of record JALEVO010000033.1, read on the forward strand.
ACAGCTGAAAATTCAAATGGACTTCTTCCGGTGGGAAGATGAATATTATGCTTTTTTATGTATTCGTCTATACTTTTAAATGTAATATTATAGCTGATAATACCGGTGTTGCGGAATTCGTCCCCTTTGGCAATGCAGGGAGTCAGAGCAGCAAGAATATCATCATTGTGCAGATATTTGCGGATATAAACAACACTGCAGAGCAGAGGTGACTGAACCGGTGACAGTCGGGGGAGAAGTTCCGGTTTATGTTTTTCGGCGTAATTGACAATAGCAGCACACGGCTGGGAAATGATTTTTGCAGAGGGATTTTGCTTCATATATTTAATATGCATATATGTACAAATATCTGCCCCGAAAGAACCGTCATAGACCTCGTGTACCCCCATATCCTTGAACCATTTGAGAATATGTCTCCATTTTCCGTCCAGAGCAGTTTTAATGGCAGGAGCGACAATAAGTGATACACGCTTTTTTTCTTTAATGAGATTAATCAAAGTTTCCATATCGTCATCGTAATAACGTGCACCATGCCTGCAGCCCTTTATACATTCACCGCACTGAATGCATTCATCAGGATTAACCTTGACAACTTTTCCGTCGTAGTGGTTAGCATTAGGTACAGGACAGGTTCTAATACAGGCGTTGCAGCCGATACATTTGTTTTCAATGACATGAATCATATATTATACCTCACAGTTTAATTATTTTAGAATAGCTGAATAACAAAATTTTTGGAAAATCAGAGAAAAAAATGCTTTAGAAATTTGCAACAAAAAAACTTTATTTTATTATATAAAATTAGTATATTTGCTTCATTTTATATTCCATTTTAACATATTATCTTTAAAATGTCAATATGTATTTAACAAATAAACAAATAACTGGAAGAGACACTGTCTTGACAAATTAATGTAAATATAGTAAAATTAAAATGATTATGTACTCTTGAAAAAGATGAGCTGAAGTGTCTTTTACAGCTTAATATATTTAGAAAGGAATTATAGTTAAAATGAGCAATACACCTCAAACGGATACAGCTAAAGGCGGGTTTGGTTCAAGACTCGGTTTCATTCTTGCCGCTGCCGGTTCAGCTGTCGGACTTGGAAATATATGGCGTTTCCCGTACCTTGTAGCCAAATACGGCGGAGGAATGTTTTTACTGGTTTATCTGATATTTGCAGTTACATTCGGCTTTGCACTTATGATAACAGAGATTGCGATAGGCAGAAAAACAGGTAAAAGCGTAATTGGCGCATATTCTGCAATAAATAAGCGTTTTGCACCTCTCGGCTGGATAGCAGCAGCGATACCTGTTGTGATTCTTCCTTATTACTGTGTTATCGGCGGATGGGTATTAAAATATCTGACAGAATTTGTCACAGGCAACGGAAAAGCCACTGCCGGAGGCGGCGAGTTCTTCTCCGGATTCATTTCAAGTCCGGTTGCACCTATCGTTTTCTTTGCCGTGTTTATAGCGTTGACAGCAGTTGTAGTAATGCTGGGAGTTGAAAAGGGAATTGAAAAAGTCAGTAAAATCCTGATGCCGGTACTTCTCCTGCTTATTATCGGCATTGCTGTTTACACACTGACGCTGCCCGGTGCAATAGACGGTCTGATTTATTATGTAAAGCCGGACTTGTCTGAATTTTCAATTAAGACAGTCATTGCGGCAATGGGACAGCTTTTCTATTCAATGTCTCTTGCAATGGGAATTATGATTACATACGGTTCATACATGAGAAAAACCGACAGTATTGAAACTTCTGTAAGACAGATTGAAATTTTCGATACGATAGTCGCTTTTCTTTCAGGACTTATTATTGTACCGGCAGTATTTGTGTTTTCAGGCGGCAACAAGGACGCTCTGAACGCAGGCCCGAAGCTTATGTTTGTAACTCTGCCAAATGTATTTGATTCAATGACAGGCGGACAGATTGCCGGTGTAGTGTTCTTCATTCTGGTTGCACTTGCGGCACTTACATCGTCAATTTCACTTATGGAAACTGTTGTTTCAATTATATGTGAACGATTCGGAATAAAAAGAATTACAAGCTGTCTTATTGTTATTGCATTTTCATTTGTTTTAGGATTGCTTTCCGTCTTCGGATATAGTATCTGGTCTGATTTTACAATTTTCAAAATGCAGCTGCTGGACTTCTTCGATTTTGTAAGCAACAATATTATGATGCCGATAGTTGCACTTCTTACCTGTATTCTTATCGGATTTGTTGTAAAGACAAAGTTTGTTGAGGATGAGATTGAGCTGAATGAGAAGTTTAAATCAAAAGCACTTTATCGGGTAATGATAAAATATATCTGTCCGGTTTGCATGGTCGTTATTCTGATATCCTCCTTGTTTATTTCACTTTGATAAAAATAAAGGGACGCATAGTATAATATGCGTCCCTGATTTTTTTGTAAGCAGTTTCTTAAATGATACCACCTTTTTTGTAAAAGAATTCGTAAATTGAAATAGCACAGCCGCTTGAAAATTCCATATTGTTTTCTGTTCGGCTGACTCTGATTTTTCTTGCAATATCTTCACCGCATTTTTCAGCAACAAGCTTCTTGAAACGGTCGAAAACCCATTCATTCATAAAGAAGTCATGGAGAACGATGTAACGTGCAAAGAAAGCAACAGATAAATTATTTATCAGCATTGCAAGGCATTCGAGAAAATCGTCCATAACGGCAAGAACTTTCTTTTCGCCCTTTGTTGCAGAAAGTGTAATTGTCTTATAGTTGATGTTTTCAGGATTACCCTCGGTTGCCTCCCAGAAAACAGGTGTATCTTCCTTTGAAAGTACAGCTGTATATTTTGCAATAATAGCGTCCTTTGTCATTTCTGCCTTGACAGAGCCGTCCGGATAACCGCTGAGCTTTGCGCCGCCGCACGGCTTGCAGATTATTCTTTCAATCTGACTTGTGTGGTTTACATATTCGTGCATAACCTCGTTTTCAAGGAGTATGGACATATTTATATTTTTGCCGAATTTAAGGAAGATGTAATTTCCGAAACGTTCTGCGATATTTTTTTCCTGATTGGAAAGAGCCAGCGCACTGATTGAATTCATGCAGATTACAGGAATATTAAGCTTGCTTTCAAAAGTTTCTGTAAGATTTGTGAAATCAAGCTTGCCGTCCTTGAAATAAACCTTCATTTTACTGCATAATTCAGGCTGAACACTGATACCCATACCAAGAATCTTCGAGGAATCAAGACAGCTGTTCTGAAGCATACGGTTTGTTTCGCTGATAATAAAACCAACAATTTCCTCATAGCTTGTTTCTTCAGTCGGGTACATAGAATTTTTGTCAAGAACCTCCGGCATAAGATTGGAAAGACCGATGCTTACGCCATTTTCACTGATAGTAACACCCAGTGCAAATTTGTAATTAGGATTAATGTCGATAAGGATCTTTCTTCTGCCTTTCTGCAGATTTTCCAGAGATACCGGAGCCTCGCCAACTTCGTAAAGTACGCCTTCTTCAATCATTTCGTTGGTTATAATTGTAACAGCCGCTCTTGTGATTTCAAGTGCACCTGCAATGTCGACCCTTGAAATAGGTCCGCATTCTTTGATAACTTTCAGAATCTGCATTCTGTTTCTTCTTTTCAGATCAAGTTTGCTTATTCCCTGATATTCCATTCTTATTCACCTTTCCTTAAAAAATTATAGCTTGTAAATATATACCATAAGCGGCATTGTCAGCGTTGAGAGCAGTGTTGTACAGCAAAAATTTCTGATGCATAAAGGGAATTTTTACCGTAATTAAGACACTGCATAGTGCAGATAGCCGCTGCCGGGGCAGACATTGCAACCAGTACTGCAAGTTCAGAGGATTCGTTCATAGGAATCAGTCTGAACGCCGCTGTTGTCAAGAGAGGTATGACAATAAGCGTAAGTAAAGTTACATAATAAATTCTCGGATTTTTAAGAGCCTTTATTAAGTTGGTTCTTGCAATTGTCGCACCAGCTACAATCATAGCCAGCGGAGTGTTCATAGCGCCGATAAAATCAAATGAATCCGCAATTATACCCGGCAGCCGGAGTCTGCATACAAAACAGATCATACCTGCCGCAACGGCAATAATTGAGGGTGAAGTAAAAGCTTTAATAATGGATTTAAAGTTTTTTACTCCAGATATCTGAATAACGCCATGAGTCCATACAAGGATATTGAATACAGTCACAAAAGCTGTAAGATAGAACACCCCCTCGTAACCCATAATTGACTGTACAAGCGGTATTCCCATAAAAGCGCAGTTGGAATAAATGCACGAGAAACGCTCAATATCTGTTTCTCTGCCCTCTTTCCGTCTGACAACCAGATAGGAAACCGACATGGCTATAATATATGCAATCACAGAAAGAATCAGTGCGCTGACAAAGCCTTTCATCAGTTCAGACTTAAATTCTTTCTGATAAGCTGTAAAAATAACAACGGGATTTACAACGGTCAGAACAAGCTTTGAAAGTTCTTTAGAACCGTTTTCGGATATGATACCAGATTTGTAGCATCCAATTCCCGCAAAGATAAGCAGCAGCATAATAACTGCCTGATTGAGTATTGCTGATGACAAAAAATTACCACACTCCAAGCCGTATTATAAAACCGGCTGTATAAATTATGACCGGAACAATGTAAACGAGAAGAATAACCGCCGCTGACGCAAATCTGCACAGCATTACAGAAACAGTACCTGCCCTTCGGTTATTGAAAAACTGTTTTTTCCGGCATATGAAAACAGCTGAAACCAGCCCTGAAAGCATTAGTATCAAAGAAACTTTAAAACCCTTGGGACAGAAAACCAGTTTAACACTGTTCTGACCCTCATTAAGCTTTACAGCGCAGAAGCTGTCGTTGACTTTGTATAAAGTTGTTTTGCTGCCGTTCAGATAAGCTTTGAAACCGCTGTCCCATGGAACGGCAAGATACAGATATTCATTTTCATCAGCACTGCATTCTGCTGAAATTTCATTTCCGTTTAAGACAGGCTCTGTTGTTTTCAGAGCAGCAACTTCCTTTTCAAGCTTGTCAGTATCAACTCCGAAAACGCCGAAGGATTTAACGGAAACGTCCTTTAAAAAGGTTACTATTATTTCAGCGTCCTCGTTTTCAAACTCTCCCAGTTCAAGAAATCCGTTGTTTTTTTTGTCCGGATAGCTTTCCGAAAGAGTAATGCCGTTTACGCTGACCTTTACAGAATCATAAAGCGGGTCATTAACATAATTGTTGAGATCATCAAACAAATCAAAGTAAAGGGTCTGATGACCGTCAACTTTAATGTTGTAAATGATACGGCAGCGGCTTAAATCCGGTTCTGAAACGGTAATGTTATATTTCCCGTCTGAGTAATCATATAAGCCGTCCCAGACTGCTGAGTGCTCATATTTTTCAAGCAGATCATCACTTCCGAAATAAAGCTCTGCAAGCTGGCGCTGTACTTCAAATCTGTCAGTGTAATCAAGATTTTCTGAAAGCTCAGGGGCAGTGCCCGAAATTATTCCGGCAGGGGCACAGATAAGATTTTCCGCAATGCCGAGAACAGTATTTGTTTCAAGTTCTTTCTGATAAGACCTGAAATCATATTCTGACCCTATCGAATACTTTATTCCAAGCAGGGCATCAGTCATGGCAGTGCCGCCGTTTGAACCCACTTCCATCCAGTAGGAGGAGTAACCCATTTTTTTCATGGCAAACATATAATTCTCAGGAGTGAGGGAAGTGTAATGGGCATAGGAGTTAAGTCCAAGTGCCCCTATCATGTTTACATGAGTATACTTTTTTTCAGTTTTTACCCTGTAATAGTCTTCCTCTTCAATTTTATTTTCCAGTGCCACAGTCTTGTCAAAAAGAGTGTCCTCTGATGAAGCATATCCCACATATACGGACATATTAACAAAGACCTCCGTAATAAAGACACCGGAAACAAGCAGAAAGAATATATTGCTGCTTATACACCTTTTTTTCAGAAGAAAGAAAAAAAGCATATAAACCGTAAAAGCAAAAATAAACAAGCCAAAAACAGTTTTAAAAAATCCGTTTGTGATCCAGAGGGATGTCACATAGGAAGAAAGGGTTTTTTTGCGGTCTATGACCACATATACCGCAGCTGCAGCCATAATCAGCATCACTGCAAAAGCCGCTATGCTGTATATGGGAGAAGATTTCCTGTTTTCAGGCAGTGTTTCGATAACTTCAGATACAATTGAAAGTATCGTGAATATTATCATGTAGCCGAATCTTAAAGGAAATCCCTGATATCCTCCGCCGTGCCACATTTTATTGATGGGGTCGATGAAAACCGGTATTATCAGAAAAACAAGCAATATCAGATTGTATCTAACCCGTTTTTTCTTTAGCAGGGGACTTTTTATCAGGAAAACCAATGCCGCAAAAACAAAAGCATCAGTGCATAAGAGGCAAAGCTTGTCTTTGAGGGATTCAAATGGAGATTCGTAAATAAGTTTGGCAAGATTGTTCATGCTTCGTGCAGACTCTCTTACCTGTATCAGTGAACATAACCAGACAGGCGCTGTTATCAGCGCAGCTGTAACTGATGATATTACGAACATGAATGAAACAGATTTTTTATCTTTTTCCGGACACATCAGAGCTATATAAAGCGAGACTGAAATAATCAGATAAACTATTATCATAAAAGAGAGGTAATAGTTTACTGTTACACAGGAGCAAAGCGTTATAATAAAAAATATACACTTTTTCTGTTCGCAAAGTCTTTCAACAGATAAGACAAGCATAGGAAAAAGATACATTATGTCAAGCCATACGAGCGTCTGATAATACATAAGCCCGTAACCGCAGAACGCATATATAAGCCCGAATAAAATTTTATATTTTTTTGAGATTTTTTCAAATCTGACAGAAAAATAAAGAGTTGCAGTAAATGCACATAAAGCAAGCTTTAAGGCAAGGAGAATGTTTACAAGGTAAACAATATCCTGTTTTTCAACAAATTTTACTGACAGATAAAACGGGCTTGCAAGAAAAAACAGAAAGACACCCCAGAAATTCATTCCTCCGCAAGAGGCGGCGGAGTAGAAAAGGCTTGATTTTCCGTCAAGGATATCTTTTAAGTCCATAAGCAGCGGGATAGTCTGCTGCTTTAGGTCACACCATGCAACAGTTTTGCTGCCGAAAGGGAAGATACTGTAAAATGCATAAATTAAAGATACA
>JALEVO010000076.1 GCA_022788225.1 Oscillospiraceae bacterium
CTCCAGCAGTCCGGCAATGATATTCTTCTTGCCTTCACTCATTGGTTCTCTTTTTCTTCTTCCCATAAAAATCAGCCTCCTGTTTTTTCTATTTTACCACAGTTGACTGTTTTTTTACAGACTTTTTTTCATAGGCTCAATTAGGGCGGTCAATGACCGCCCTGACTTTGTTTTATCCTTCAATTTGTTTTCCTAAAAACATCGCTGCTGCACTGATAAGGCTTTTCTGCATTTCAGTAACAGAAGATGAATTATCACCAGCCATAAACGCAACCGCACCGGTTACATCGCCGGAACTGATTATAGGCATACAAGCAACAGCGGCTTTGTCGACTCCCTCTGCCGGATAAAAACCGTTTACTCTGTCATCTGACGATGAGTAATAGCTTCTGCGTCTTTCCATAAGTTCTTCAAGCAGCGGAGAAACTCTGCGCTCATTAAACTCTTTTCTGGACACTCCTGCAACAGCCACAACATGATCCCTGTCAAAAATTACAACAGGACACTCCGCAAGCTTATGCATGATTTCAGCAACCTGTGCCGCATTTTCGCTCATTTCACTTATTGCCGAATATTTCTTGAAAATAACCTCGCCGTCATTGCTTGTGTAGATTTCAAGAGGGTCGCCCTCACGAATCCTCATGGTTCTTCTTATTTCCTTAGGGATTACAACTCTTCCAAGATCGTCAATTCGTCTTACAATACCAGTAGCTTTCATATCTATATATTTCCTCCATTTTGTTCAATTAACTCCGTTACTGGGCATAATGTATTATTTGTTAATTCTGAGGAAATATTCAAATATCTTTAAATCCTTTTATAAAGGAAAATTTTTTCAGACTGTTACCCGAATACCATAAACCATTTTTTCAAAATCACTTACAGGGACAGGTCTTGAATATAAAAATCCCTGTGCGCATTTACACCCGCTGTCGTCAAGAAATACTGCCTGTTCCTGCGTTTCAACACCCTCGGCAACAAGTCCCAGACCGATATCGTTTGCCATTGCAATGGTATGGGATACAATCTTTTTGCAGCGTTCATTCAGCAGATAGCTCCCGAGAAAACCTCTGTCAAGCTTTATTACATCAAATCTTGTATTGCTGAGTGTATTCAGAGAGGAGTATCCGGAACCAAAATCGTCCATAAGCAGTGTGAATCCACGCTTTTTAAACTCATCAATGCAAATTTCAACCTGACGGTTTTCATAAGTTTCTGTAATTTCTATCTGGAACAGGTCTATTGGAATGTCATATTCATTTATGATTTCCTGTATCTTTTCCGGCAGATTGGTATTAAGATAAACCTGCGATACATTTGCGGATATCGGTACAGGGTCAAGACCCATATCTATCCATTTTCTGATAAGTGCACATACCTGTCTGTGCATATATTCGTCCAATTTCTGAATAAACCCGTTTTTCTCAAAAACAGGAATGAACTCATTGGGAGGAATAACACCTTTTTCCGGGTGAATCCATCTTACAAGTGCCTCTGCTCCTACAATCTTTCCGTCAGCAATTCTTACCTTAGGCTGGAGATAAACCTTGAACTGTCCGGTTTCAAGGGCTTTTTCCATTTCATTTTCTATATCATGACGATTTTTTATCATATTTGCAAACTGCTCGGTATAATAGTTAACGCTGTTGAATACATTATCACGTCCGTTTTTCCTTGCAAGAGCAGCTAAATCGGTCATTTTACGCAATGGAAGTGACTTATCTGTTACAAAATATACTCCAAAATAGAACTTATAGGTAATATTTTTATATTGCTGAAGCTTGTCCGCAACAAGTCCCATCCTCAGTTCAAGTTCTTCCTCATTGTCATAAGCAGTGAAAATATTGAAAATATCTGCACCAAGACGGCAGGTAACAGCCTCACGTCCCCATACATCTTTAAGGTTAGCTGCTATATAGTCAAGAATTCTGTCACCGGTTTCTTCACCATAGGTCTGATTTATATTCTTGAAATTTCTGATATCAAACTGAATAACCGCAGCCTTTTCAGATGAATTAATAATTCTCATCGCATCCGGAACAGAAAATGGTGCTTTATTATTTACAGTTGAAGCATTCTTCTGAATCTGCTTTGCAGCACCTGCGATAGAAACTATATAGCCGGAATAACCCACTAATATCCCATCATCTGAACACTCACTGTTCAAAGCGATACAGACAGGAATAAATTCTCCGCCCTTTTCAAATCTTATATGAATCAGAATTTCAAGGTAATCACTTTCAGCAGGAGTGCCGAGCATTCCTCTGAATCTTGAATAATACTCTGAAAGTGCCGGTTTTCCGCCATCAGAAACATTATCACTTGCAAGCATTGCTCTGATAGGGTCACATGAATCAGAAAAGAGGATTTCTTTTTCAAAATTACCGTTAATGAAAATCTCATTACCTTCAGCCATATAATTAAAAAAGCATGTATATTTACGTTTCATAACAAGCTGGAACATTTTATCTGCTAATAAATTTTTTTCCATTGGATTTCCGTCCTATTCTTTTTTGTCATTAATAATAGTATATCATAATTTCTTCATAAATAGCAATATTAATTTGTAACAAATTGCACTAATTTGCCGAGATATTTTAGTGAAATCTGACATATACATTATCATCATCAACAATATACATTTCCGGATTCAGGACAATTTTAGCAATCATTTACATATAAATTTCACATTTATATGGTGTGATTCGCTTTTTCAGAACATTTCTATAATATCAAAAGTTTTTTTCAGTCTGTCAATATCACGGTCGTAATATAGCTCCTCAATTTCAATTTCATAAAGTTCAAGCAATGCCATAACAGGGTAAGTTTCCCTGCCACTCTCAAACGGTGAAACACCCTTGCCCGTTTCCCACCTTCTTAACACAGACGGCGGAATGCCTATTTCTTCCGCTGCCTCTGTAAGTGCAAAACCCCTTCTTTTTCTTACCTCCGAAAGTTTTTTACAGTCAATTCTCATTGAAATCTATCTCCTTGTCACATTAACCTCTTATCAATTTGTTTTTATGTAGGTAATTCTTTTAACTTATTTAATTATACACCAAAAGCCGACAAAAGTCAACATATTTTATCAACTTCATAAAAAATTTACATTTTTTAGTTTATATTGACAAAAAAATCCTTTCTTACTTTAAAAGCAAGAAAGGACATTTATTTAAATAAACTGTTCTGTTTCACATTTTTTAGGGCGTGACATAAGCTTGCCCAAAGAATCCTTGACGTTTCCGTTGTTGAAAAGAACTTCACTCAACTGCTCGGTTATAGGCATTGAAACACCCATTTTATGAGCAAGTTCAAGGGCAACCTTACAGCAGTTATACCCCTCGACTGTTCCGACAATCTTTACAGCCTCCTGCGGGCTTACTCCCTGCCCTATCAGTATTCCGGCACGGCGGTTTCTGCTGTGCATACTTGTGCAGGTAACTATCAGGTCACCAATTCCGGTAAGTCCGCTGAATGTGGATGGTGATGCTCCCATAGCAACGCCAAGCCTGCCTATTTCTGTGATACCTCTTGTCATAAGTGCCGCTTTGGTATTATCGCCATAGTTAAGACCGTCGCATATTCCGGCGCAGACAGCGATAATATTTTTCAGCGCACCGCCTATTTCACAGCCCACAACATCTTTATTAATATAAATTCTGAACACGTTGCTGCTCATAATATCCTGTATATACGCAGCGGCTTCTTCATTGTCTGATGCCGCAACAACAGTTGTGGGAACACCTCTTGCAACCTCCTCCGCATGAGAAGGCCCGGAGAGAATGACAACCGGCGAATCCGGAATCTCCCCGCTTATTACGTCGCTTATAAGCTTGTGGGTACCGTTTTCAAGTCCCTTGCTTGTATTTACCACAATCATTTCGGGAGTTACAAAAGGTGCCGCCTTTTTCACAACATCTCTCACATAGGGAGAAGGAATACCCAGCAGTACCACATTACTGCCGTTTATGCAGGAAATGTCCGGACAAAGCTTTACGCTTTCAGGGATTTTTACCCCCGGCAGCTTTACCTTGTGCTCCCCGTCTTTTCTTATCTCTTCAAGCTCTTTTTCAAATGCCGACCACACTGTTATATCGTGACCTAACCTGTCAAGCATTACCGCAAGGCTTAATCCAAAGCCGCCGGAGCCTAAAATCGTAATTTTAGCCATGTTTCATTCCTCCTTCTTTTTAAATGAGAATCTGTTTTCTGTACCGTTTCTCAGTCTTTCAATATTTGACCTGTGCATATATATAACTATAAAACAAATCGGAAGTGTAAGAGCAGTATGTAGCAGAGTAATGTTCATGGGAACTTTTTCTGCAAAATACCGCATCAAAAATGTAACAAACGGGCAAAGGGCAGATGCAGTTATTGATGATACGGAAACATAGTGGGTCAATACCAGCATTACTGCGAAAATAAGGATAAGTATTCCGAACACAGCAGGGTCTATTACAAGAAATACCGAAACGCCAACAAGTACTCCCTTTCCGCCCTTAAAGCCGTAGTAGACCGGGAATATGTGACCGATAACAGCGAACAATCCGGCTATATATCCGATATAGCGTATATCATTGTCCGCACCTATTCCGGCGTCAAGCAGAGTACACACAAACTTGCAGATGAATACCGCAACAACACCTTTTAAAAGGTCGCCCATAAGGGTAAAAAGTGCCGGTAGCTTTCCGAAGCAGCGCAGGGTGTTTGTAAGCCCCGCATTGCCGCTGCCGAAATTTCTTATGTCCTCCCCTTTCATAAGCCTTACGGTTATAATAGAGGAATTGCAGCTGCCAAGAAGATATGATATGACAGCTGAAATCACAATCGCAAAAATATATTTCACCATGTCAGCACCTTATTTATCCTTGTCGTTTCTTTCTCTGATAACAAATCTCACAGGAGTGCCCGAAAGCCCGAAGGTCGCCCTTATCTGGTTTTCAAGATACCGCTGATACGAAAAATGGAACAGGTCGGCACGGTTTACAAAGGTTACAAATGTCGGAGGCTTGGTTGACGCCTGAGTCATGTAGTAGATTTTAAGACGTCTGCCCTTGTCTGACGGCGGCTGTACTCTTGTAGTAGCATATGCAAGAACATCGTTGAGCATACCTGTGGAAATTCTGATAGAATTCTGCTCGCTGACATATTTTATCATTTCAAAAAGCTTATTAATTCGCTGACCGGTCTTTGCGGAAATGAAAATAAACGGCACATAGGACATAAAGCTGAAATCATTTTCAAGCTTTGTCTGATACTCTTTCATGGTATTGTCGTTCTTTTCCACAGCGTCCCACTTATTAACGGCAACGATTGAGGCTTTTCCCTGTTCGTGAGCATATCCGGCAATCTTTGAATCCTGTTCAGTAAAGCCCACCTCTGCGTCAATGACAATAACGCAGACGTCTGCCCTGTCCACAGCCATATAGGCACGCAGTACGCTGTAATGTTCGATTTTTTCATTTACCTTAGATTTTTTTCTTATTCCGGCAGTATCTATAAATACAAATTTTCCGTATTCATTTTCAATAACGCTGTCTGTTGCGTCACGAGTAGTTCCGGCGATATCCGATACAATCGCCCTTTCCTCACCGGAAATTTTATTTACAAGTGAGGACTTTCCTACATTCGGCTTACCGATAACTGCAACCTTTATATATTCCTCGTCATAGTCCTCTGTTTTATCCTCCGGAAAATACTTGAAAATCTCGTCAAGCAGGTCACCTGTTCCATGACCGTGCTGGGATGAAATCGGGAATGGTTCACCCAAGCCCAGATTATAAAACTCATAAAGTTCAACCGGCGGTTCGCCCAGAGTATCACACTTATTTACCGCAAGAACAACCGGCTTTCCGCTCTTTAAAAGCATAGCCGCAACGTCCTGATCGCTTGCTGTAACCCCGCATCTGATATCAGTAACAAGCACGATAACGTCGGCTCTTTCTATGGCGACTTCTGCCTGTCTTCTCATCTGTGCAAAAATAACGTCGTCAGAATCCGGCTCGATACCGCCCGTATCAACTACCATAAATTCTCTTGCCCGCCACTCGCATTTTGAGTAAATTCTGTCCCTTGTAACGCCGGGAGTATCCTCAACTATTGAAAGCCGCTGTCCAATAAGCTTATTGAAAAGCGTTGACTTTCCAACATTAGGACGTCCGACAACGGCAACAACTGGTAAAGACATCAGTCCATCTCCTTTCTAATAGACAACTCCTGTCAAAGCGTCGAAAAGCTCAAATCCGTCATTATTTACTGACTTAACTTTTATATTAAGTTCCCTTTCGACATCTTCAACGGTTAAATCATCAAGAAAAATATTACTGTCACGCATAAGCATGGAGGACGAAATAAGCAGTTCATCGCCTAAATCCTCACCTTTAAGCTGGTTTATCAGGTCTTTCGCTGTAATCAGACCGGTGACAGTTATAGTTTCCCCGAAAAAATCATTTCTTATCTTGTAAACATTGCATTTTAAATTTTTTACATGACTTTCCGCTTTCTGCGCAAGTTCAAGCATATTTTTATAGGCAGAATATCCTGTTGCAATGGAAACACACCTTGGCTCAATTTCCTCATCAAAAAGCTTTAAAGCCGAGTCAAACTCATCATTGAGAGAACGCAGCATTCCGACACCGTTTTCATACTGCGGATATTCCTCATAATATTCAGCGTCAGGCAGTTCCCTTTCAGCAATCAAATAAAATTCATCTGACGGGAAAACCAGTCGGGTGTCATACTGTTCAAGAAATCTCTGCTGAAATTCGCCGATAAGGTCAATCACAGCAGCGGCAGACTCCCTGTTAAAAAGTTCAAGAGGATAAAGATTCTCTCTGAATTTTGAAAGTCCAACCGGAACAACAGCAACGCTCTGAATATTCGGCATCATATTCCCTAAATCGATAAGAGTTCTGCGCAGTTCGTCGCCGTCGTTGAGTCCGGGGCAGAGAACTATCTGACAATTCAGCTTTATTCCGGCGTCAGTCATCTGTTTTAAATATTTTAAAGTTTCTCCGGCAAATCTGTTGTTCATCATTTTGCATCTGAGTTCTGGATTTGTAGTATGAACCGACACATTTATATTGAGTTTCATTTTTATTATCCTGTCAATATCATGCTGTTTCAGATTTGTCAGAGTAACATAATTTCCCTGTAAAAAAGAAAGGCGGGCGTCGTCATCTTTGAAATAAAGGGTTTCACGCATATCCGGCGGCATCTGGTCAATAAAGCAGAAAACGCATTTATTATGGCATGACTTTTTGTTATCCATAAGAAAACTTTCAAATTCAAGTCCCAAATCGTCATATTCGCCTTTTCTGACATTCACCTCGAAATTATCACTGCCACGCTTTAAAACAAGTTTCAGCTTTGATTCAGCCGCATAAAACATATAGTCAAGAACATCGTCTATAATATTGTCATTTATGGAAATAAGCCAATCTCCCTTTTGGATATCATACCTGCCTGCAGGAGAATGCTTTGCAACACCTTTTATCTCAACCATAGCTTTTACCTTTCATTTAAAATAAAAGGAGAGAAGGATTTTGCTCCTCCTCTCCTCCTTGCAGAGCATTACTCGGCATCCATCTTGATAACCTCAACGCCCTTGTAGAATCCGCAATTCTTGCAAACCTTATGTGGAGCTTTTAACTCACCACAATTATCACATCTGCTGAATGCAGGTGCATCAAGCTTCCAAACTGCTGAACGTCTTTTATCACGTCTTGCCTTGGAAGTTTTTCTCTTTGGTACAGCCATTCCGGCACCTCCTTAAAGCTTTCAAGCTCAGTTTTTTTGGCAATTACACTCGGACTCGTTCAAATCACAGCCGCAGACAGGACACAGTCCTGCACAGTCCTCAAAACAAAGCATTTTTGTCGGCAGTGACAAAAGCAAATCCGAAAGAGCAATCTCATTTACATCGACTCTGTCATTTTCAGCAACAATATATTCATCATTGTCTGAATTGACATTTTTTACAACAATGCGCTTAAAATCAAAGGAATATTCCCTTTTCAGTTCTTTAAGACACCTGTCGCAGACGATATTTAATGTAAACTTTACGGAATAATCCAAATGGACAACATCGGCACGATTATAGAAACTGCCGGTAACTGCAACGTCACCATCAAATGAATAGCTGTCATTTTCAGGAAATTCAGAGCCGGGAATTGTATAGTCAAATTCCTGCTTCATTCCGACAGTATTAAAAATGCGCCTTAAATCTGCAACCATAGCGTTATTCCCCTTTAAGCATCACAAATTATATTATATACAAAATTGCTGATATTGTCAATAGTTTTTTTATCAGTCAATGAATTTTGTAACGCTTGCAGGCATTTCTTCATTATCAGCAGAAACTGTGAATACAATCTGTGTATCATCGCCTGTAAGCTTGTCAAGCTTGTCAAGCATGATACCGAATTCGTCAAGGTCAGCGCCGCCGATTTTAAGAATTGAATCAACAAAGATTTCCTTGATATCGTAGTTACCGGCAAGCATACCAGCTACGAAACCGTAGAAAGCATCATATCCTGAAATATTGAAACGTTCAGCGTCAACAAGTCTTACCTTGTAGCTGATGTCGTATGTAAGCTTTGCGCCCTTTTCAACGCAAATCAGGTCGCCGTTTGTTGATTTTACTGATTCGTTGATCATGTCAATAAGAATCTTAGTTTTTCCTGTACCCTTCTTACCTGTTATAAGCTTAATCATTTATAAACTCCTTCCGTCATGCGAATGACTTATTTTTGCTGTATATCATAATGCATTTCAACAACCTGAAAGTTATTGAGTTTCCATTATTAACCTAATTTTGCTTCAAGCTCTTCCTTACGGTCCTCATATCCCGGTTTGCCAAGAAGTGCAAACATATTTGACTTGTAGCTTTCAACACCCGGCTGATTGAACGGATTAACGCCCAGAACATAGCCTGAAACTGCACAAGCCTTTTCAAAGAAATAAATCATGTAGCCGAGGTTTTCCTCGTTAATTTCATCAAGTTCCAGAATGATGTTCGGAACTCCGCCCTCTGTATGAGCAAGAACTGTACCCTCAAAAGCCTTTCTGTTTACAACAGACATATTCTGGTTTGTGAGGAAGTTAAGTCCGTCAAGATTTTCAGCGTCGTTTTCAAGGAAAAGATCCTGCTTTGGCTTCTTGATATCAACAACAGTTTCAAACATTACTCGTGAACCATCCTGAATGAACTGTCCCATTGAGTGCAGGTCTGTTGAAAATACAACTGATGCAGGGAAAATACCCTTGTTGTCCTTGCCCTCGCTCTCGCCGAAAAGCTGCTTGTACCATTCTGACATCATGCAGAATGCAGGGTCATAAGAAACCATCAGCTCAACTGCCTTGCCCTTGCGGTGGAGAATATTTCTCAGTGCGGCATACTTATAGCAGTCGTTATTGTCAAAATCAGCCATGAATGCTTCTCTTGCCTGTGCAGCACCCTTCATAAGTGCATCAATGTCACAGCCTGCAACAGCAATCGGGAGAAGTCCTACTGCTGTCAGAACTGAAAAACGTCCGCCTACATCATCAGGAATAACGAATGTTTCATAGCCCTCTGTATCTGCAAGGCTCTTGAGAGTTCCCTTTGCCTTGTCAGTTGTGCAAAAAATTCTGTCCTTTGCGCCCTCACGGCCGTACTTGTCTTCAACAAGCTTCTTGAAAATTCTGAATGCAAGAGCCGGTTCTGTTGTAGTACCTGACTTTGAAATTACATTGACTGCAATATCTCTGCCCTCACAGATTGAAAGTACTTCCTGAAGATATGTCGGATTGATGTTGTTTCCAACATAATAGATATCAGGAGTATCCTTTTTCATGTTATTATAGAACGGGGATTTAAGCAGTTCGATTGCTGCTCTTGCACCCAGGTATGAACCACCGATACCGATAACGATAAGCACGTCAGCAGTTTTCTTGATTTTTTCAGCGGCAGCCTTGATTCTTGCAAATTCTTCTTTATCATAATCTACAGGCAGATCCAGCCAGCCAAGAAAATCATTTCCAAGACCAGTTCTGTCATGAAGAACCTTTGCAGCGGCTTCAACCTGTGATTTAATACCGGTCATTTCATCTTCATTAACAAATTTTGCAACATACTTGCTGTTAAGCTT
>JALEVO010000077.1 GCA_022788225.1 Oscillospiraceae bacterium
TATCATTCCTAAATCCGACACAAAAACAATCGAAAAGGTCAGAGCGGCAATTCAGGCAGCCTATGAGGAGGGACAGAGCAAACTGAAAGGAAACGGCAAGACTGTACCGCAACTGAAAGTTCTGAAAACACCTCTCCGTGACGGTGATTTGGAACGTCCCGATGATGAGGCGTATGCCAACAGCTACTTCATCAATGCAAATTCTGCTTCTGCTCCGGGAATCGTAGATGCTGACCGTCAGCCGATTATCGACCACAGCGAAGTCTACTCCGGTGTCTATGGTCGTGCAAGCATCAACTTTTACGCTTTCAATTCCAACGGAAATAAAGGAATTGCCTGCGGACTGAATAATTTACAGAAAATCCGTGACGGTGAATCTCTCGGCGGAAAGAGCCGTGCAGAGGACGATTTTAATGATGAAGATGACGATTTTCTCGACTAAAAAATCCCGCCATTTCTGACGGGATAAAAATCAAGTATGTGAAAGGGTATCATTTTTTGTGAGCAGATAAACACAATACTGATTCATACTGATGCCCTCCTCTTTCGCATGAACTGCTAAAGCATGGTGCAAAGATTTGGGAATACGGAGCTTGAACTGTCCTGAATAATCATCAAGATTTACAGGCTCCGGTATTTCCATTCCTTCGTCCATTGCAGACATAATCCATTCTCTCTTTGCGTCATCAGCACATTCAAGTACTTCTGCGAGAGTATCAGCACAAGTAAGGCAACCAGGCAGCTCAGGAAAAGAAACAGCATAGCCGCCTTCCTCTTTATCAGGTATAATTTCCATCTTGTAAGGTAATGCAAGATATTCAGCTAAAGTTTTCATATAGAATACCTCCTAACATTCATATCATACCATGGTATCGTATAAGGTGTCAAGAATTTTTTGAAATGTATAGAAAGAAGTGATAACTATTAAAGAGTTTACTATTGATATTGAAACAAAATCCGATAAGGATATATCAAAATGCGGTGTATACGCTTACGCTGATTCACCATACTTTGATATTTTGCTCTTTGCATATTCCGTGGACGGACAGCCGGTTCAGGTGATTGATACGGCAAGCGGTGAAAAAATACCTGCATTTATTCTTTCAGCACTCGCTGATGAGAAAATTATAAAAAGAGCGTTTAACGTAAATTTTGAGAGAGTGTGCCTTTCACGTTATCTTCAAAAGAATTATCCGCAGTACTTTCAGAGTTACAGCATTAACGAAGATACTGTCGGTAACTATCTGAATCCGGAAGGCTGGCAATGCACAATGATACACAGCCGTACTCTCGGACTGCCGTCATCACTTGCAGAGGTTGGCACAGTTCTTGGAATAGAACAGCAAAAAATGACCGAGGGCAAAGCACTTATAAAGTTTTTCTGTACTCCTTATGATGTGATTGACAGTGTTCCGCAGTTCCACTCCCCTGCTGATTTTCCCGACAAATGGGAGATTTTCAAGGTGTACAACAAGCGTGACGTTGAAGCTGAAATGGAAATTGACAGGAAACTCAGCCGCTTTCCTGTTCCGGATTTTCTGTGGGAGGAATTTTACCTCGACCAGGAAATAAATGACCGTGGAATTCTCGTTGATATGGAACTTGCCGACGCGGCCATAACCCTTGATGAACAGTCAAAGGCAAAGCTGACTTCTGAAATGCAAAGATTAACAGGCGTGGAAAATCCGAACTCCGTATATCAGTTGCTTGACTGGCTTGAAAAACAGGGTTACAAGTCAGATTCTCTCGGCAAGGCACAGGTTAAGGAACTCATCAAAACTGCAAAAGAGCCTGTAAGGTCTGTGCTTGAAATGAGGTTA
This sequence comes from Oscillospiraceae bacterium, assembly GCA_022788225.1. Lineage (GTDB taxonomy): Bacteria > Bacillota > Clostridia > Oscillospirales > Ruminococcaceae > Porcipelethomonas. Next base: position 1,821 of record JALEVO010000077.1, read on the forward strand.
CAGCTGTCAAAATCATCGGTTAAGAAATATACGGCTATGAAGCAGACGGCTTGTTCTGATAACCGTGCAAGAGGAATGTTCAGCTTTTATGGTGCATCAAGGACTGGACGATGGGCTGGGCGAAACATACAACTTCAGAATCTGCCTCAGAACCATATTCCTGATTTAACAGAGGCAAGAGAAATTGTAAAGTACGGCTATCACGATGAAATCGAAATGCTCTATGATGATGTACCGGATACTCTGTCACAGCTTATCCGGACTGCTTTTATTCCAAGACCGGGTATGAAGTTTATCGTTGCGGACTTCTCGGCTATTGAAGCTCGTGTTATCGCATGGCTTGCAGGTGAAGAATGGAGAATGCAGGCATTTGAAAACGGTGAAGACATCTACTGTGCATCAGCGTCAAAGATGTTTGGTGTTCCTGTGGTAAAGCATGGTGAAAACGGACATCTGCGGCAAAAAGGTAAATGTGCCGAGCTGGCCTGTGGCTATGGCGGTTCTGTCGGAGCAATGAAAGCTATGGGTGCTGATTCTCTCGGTTTATCAGATGCAGAACTGAAACAGATAGTAACTGACTGGCGTGAATCATCTCCGCATATCACGGATTTATGGTGGTCTGTTGACCGTGCCGCAAAGAAAGCGGTAAAGGAAAAGACAACTGCCAATACACACGGACTTACATTTTCCTATGAATCCGGATTTCTGTTTATAGAACTTCCAAGCGGAAGACGGCTTGCCTATGCAAAACCCCGTATCGGCGAGAACCAGTTCGGCGGTGAATCAGTTACATATATGGGCATAAATTCTCAGAAGAAATGGGACAGGCTTGAAAGCTACGGTCCTAAGTTTGTGGAAAACATTGTCCAGGGCATTGCAAGAGATTTACTTATGTATTCCATGCAGACGTTATCCCACTGCTTTATTGTGGGACACGTCCACGATGAAATGATTATTGAAGCTGACCGCAGAATGTCAGTTGAAGCTGTCTGTCAGCAGATGTCAGGAACTCCTGCATGGGCGGAGGGACTTATACTCCGTGCTGACGGATACGAATGCGAATATTACAAGAAAGATTAAGGAGTCAAAAACATGGCAAACAAGTATAACGCAGAGGGCTATTACAGCCCCACAGAATATGAAGCTTTAACCAACATTGAAAAAGAAGAAAAAGCCGCCAACTTCCGACCGATTGTTTACATATGCTCACCCTACTCCGGCAATGTAAACCGTAATATCGAAATGGCTCGTAAGTACAGCCGTTTTGCTGTTGATAAACATTATCTCCCGATAGCACCGCATCTTCTGTTCACGCAGTTTATGGACGATACAATCCCTGAAGAGCGTGAAACTGCAATCTTCATGAACTTCGTCCTTATGAGTAAGTGTGCTGAAATATGGGTGTTCGGTGATGTTATCTCAGCAGGTATGCAGGCTGAAATCAATCGTGCGAAACATAAATACATGAAGATAAGATACTTTACTGAAGAATTGGAGGAAAAGTAATGAAGTTTACCATTTATACCGCTGACTGCACAGGTAATGAAAAAAACACGCTGTATCCGAATCAGAGGGTTATTACCTGTGAGGGCGACCTCAAGAAATCTATAACTGCTGACCATGTATGTGCTCAGTATCAGAATAACACCCGCAGTGATGCAAATTTCATTGTGTCAGACGTAGTTCCCATGGACTGTGACAATGACCACAGTGACAATCCCGACGAATGGATTACGCCCGAAATCCTTGCTGATAACCTGACCGACGTTGCATTTGCGGTTACATACAGCCGTCATAATATGCTGCCTAAAGGTAATAAATCTGTTCGCCCGAGATTCCATGTGTTCTTCCCAACAGCACCTTGCAATGACGCACTTTCTCATAAAGCTATAAAGGCGAAAATTTATAAGGAACTGCCTTTCTTTGACGGAAACGCCCTTGATGCTTCACGTTTCCTTTTCGGCTGTCCCAGTGATGTGTTCTGGCATGAGGGTAGTCTGTCAATTGAAAACTGGCTCACTCTTATGAAATCAAACCGCAATATCCCGCAGGGACAGCGTAACAGCACCATGTCACGCTTTGCCGGAAAGCTTGTAAAGCGTTTTGGTGTAACGGATACTGCGTATCAGAAATTTCTTGAAAAAGCTGCTGAATGCGAACCTCCTCTTCCCGATGATGAACTTGAAATTATATGGCGCAGTGCCTGTAAATTCGGAAAAAAAGTAGCCTCACAGGACGGATATATCTCACCCGAAGAATACGGCAAGCATTCGCTTATCCCGGAAGATTTTTCTGATGTTGGCGAGGCTCGTACTTTCGTTGACAGCTTTTCAGATGAGGTGGCATTTACAATTGCAACTGATTATCTCCGCTACAACGGAACCTACTGGGAAGAATCAGAACACGCTGTAACCCTTGCTATGATAGAACACACCGACATTCAGCTTGCAGAGGCTGAAAAGCAGGTTGAAGCGGCACTTGCGAAACTTGAAAGTCTTGGTATTGCCAGAGATTCTGCCATTGCAGGCGGCAAAAAGTTCAGAGATAATTTAGAAGATGAACAGATTGATGCATACAAGCAGTATCAGTATTATGTGGCTTTCAAAACCTTTGTTATGAAGTACCGCCATATACGCAGTATGACCAATGCTCTTGATGCGGCAAAACCTCTTGTTCTCCATAACCCCGAATCTCTTGACAGCAATCCGATGCTGCTGAATACTCCCGGCGGCACTTACTATCTGCCGGAAGGACTTGACGGCTGGAAACCGACTGACCCTGCTGACCTACTCACAAAGGTAACAGCTGTTGTTCCAGGCAATGAAGGCGAAGATTTATGGAATGATGCCTTACAGCTTTTCTTCTGCGGCGACCAGAGCCTGATTGACTATGTGCAGATGATATGCGGACTTTGCATTGTCGGCAAGGTGTATATGGAAGCTATGATAATCGCCTATGGTGACGGACGTAATGGTAAATCAACTTTCTGGAATGTCATTTATAAGGTTCTGGGAAGTTACAGCGGTAATATTTCGGCTGACGCTCTGACGGTAAACTGTAAGCGTAATGTAAAGCCTGAAATGGCTGAACTCAAGGGAAAGCGTATGATTATTGCGGCAGAACTCCAGGAAGGCATGAGGCTGAATACAAGTGTAGTAAAGCAGCTTTGCTCTACTGACCCTATATTTGCTGAAAAGAAATTCAAGGCTCCTTTTAACTTTGAACCCAGTCACACTCTTGTCCTCTATACCAATCATCTTCCAAAGGTCGGTGCTTCTGATGACGGTACATGGAGAAGACTTATTGTCATTCCTTTTCACGCTAAAATTCAGGGTGCGGCAGACATTAAGAACTATACGCAGTATCTGGTTGACAACGCCGGCGGTGCTGTACTTTCCTGGCTGATTGAGGGTGCGAGGAAAGTAATTGAAGCGAATTATCAGATAACCAGACCGCAGTGTGTCCTGGATGCTATTGGTGCATACCGTGATGGCAACGACTGGCTTGGTACTTTCATCAATGAGTGCTGTGAGGTGGACAAGTCTTATCAGGAAAAGTCGGGTGAACTGTACAGACGTTATCGTGAATACTGTGTTGAGAACGGAGAATATATCCGCAGTACAACTGATTTCTATACTGCACTTGAACAGGCAGGATACAAGAGGAAGAAAACTAAGAACGGTGTCATGATTTATGGTGTGGCATTAAAAATAGATTTTTTGGATTAAGTCTGTTTTTGACCTGCACCTTGAAAAATCGACCTGCACCTTTAAGAAGAAAAAAGCACGAAAAACAGGCAAAGTGCAGGTCGGTGAAACTCATATACAGACTTTACGCAGGCGAGAAAAAATATAAAAATTCTCTCTATATAAGGTTTGTATTTGACCTTCATCGACTTGCACCATTCCTTAAAACAGTGAGAATTTATGCGAGAATCATTTATTGAAGAAAAACTCACAAAGGCAGTAAAGCAGAATGGCGGTGTATGCTGGAAGTTCACTTCACCCGGAACCGCAGGAGTTCCCGACCGCATCATATTGATGCCAGAGGGCAGAATTGCCTTTGTAGAAGTTAAAGCACCGGGAGAAAAACCAAGACCTCTGCAGCAGTCAAGGCATAGACTTCTGAGGCGGTTAGGCTTTAAGGTTTACGTCCTTGATACCTTAGAGGACATCGAAAAAATTATATCGGAGGTGAAAAATGATGGAGTTACATGATTATCAGAAATATACGGTAAAGTTCATTGAGGAACACCCTGTATCAGCACTTCTGTTGGATATGGGTTTAGGCAAGACGATTACAACACTGACAGCTATTAATAATCTGATATTTGATATGTTTGAAGTCAGAAAGGTTCTTATAATCGGTCCTTTAAGAGTTGCAAGAGATACCTGGCCTGCTGAAATTGAAAAGTGGGAACATCTGAAACATCTGAGATACAGCGTGGCTGTCGGCAATGCGGAAGAACGTATTGCAGCACTTAATACCGATGCAGACATCTACATAATAAATCGTGAAAACGTGGACTGGCTTGTCAGCAACACAAAGTTTGACTATGACATGGTTGTTATTGATGAGCTTTCCAGTTTCAAAAACCACCAAAGCAAACGCTTCAAGGCTTTGATGAAGGTCAGACCAAAGGTGAAAAGAATCGTAGGACTGACCGGTACTCCTGCCAGTAACGGACTTATGGATTTATTTGCGGAGTTCCGTCTGCTTGATATGGGAGAAAGGCTTGGCAGATTCATCGGGCAGTACAGAAACAAATACTTCAAACCCGACAAGCAGAACGGCTACATCGTGTATTCCTATAAGCCACTACCCGATGCAGAGGAAAGGATATACGAGAAAATATCCGACATCACAGTTTCCATGAAGGCAGTTGACCACTTGAAAATGCCCGAACTGATTTCAAACGAATACACCGTGAAAATGTCGGAGGCAGAAAAGGAAAAATACAAGGAACTGAAAGACGAATTAATTCTTGAAGTTCAGGATTCGGAGATAACTGCGGCAAACGCAGCAGCACTTTCAAATAAACTTTGTCAGATGTCCAATGGTGCGGTTTATGATGATGAAAATAATATCATTCCGATACATAATCGCAAACTTGACGCACTTGAAGATATTATCGAATCAGCAAACGGAAAACCTGTTCTGGTGGCTTACTGGTTCAAGCACGACAGAACGAGAATTGCTGAAAGGCTTAATAAACTGGGAATTGTGTACCAGGAAATCAAATCCGCCGAAAGCATTAAAAACTGGAACAGCGGAAAGCTACCAGTTGCATTGATACACCCGGCATCAGCAGGACACGGCTTAAATTTACAGAGTGGTGGTAACTTCCTGGTATGGTTCGGACTTACATGGAGCCTGGAGCTATACAGCCAGACCAATGCAAGGTTATGGCGACAGGGACAGCAGTCCGAAACAGTCATTATTCAGCATATCGTCACAAAAGGAACTGTTGATGAAAGGATT
>JALEVO010000089.1 GCA_022788225.1 Oscillospiraceae bacterium
AAAGCTGAAATCTTACGTCAGAAAAACTTGCAATACGCCAGTATTCCTGCGTTTTTCTTCCTTAGCTTTCAACTTTAGCCCTGCGCATAAATTTTCAATAGTTAATTGGTGGAGCAATAGTAAAAATTGCATACACAGAAAAAAAGTGATATAATATTAATGGAAAAGGAGGTTTTCAAAATGCTGAATGAAAAAATTTTAGAAGAGTCAGAAAAACTTTATGATATAATTCTTAAAGAAAGGCGTACTCTTCATCAGAATCCTGAAACCGGATTCGATTTAGCCAATACAGTTTCTTTTGTAAAAAAAGAACTTTCAGATATGGGTATCAAGCCTGCCGACTGTGGAAAAAACGGTATTACTGCTATAATAGGCGGTAAAAATCCGGGAAGGGTTTTTATGCTTCGTGCAGACATGGACGCACTGCCGGTAAAAGAGGAATCCGGAGTTGATTTTGCTGCAAAAAACGGGAAAATGCACGCCTGCGGTCATGATATGCATACTGCTATGCTGATTGGTGCGGCAAGGTTGCTGAAATCCCACGAAAATGAGATAAAGGGTACTGTAAAGCTGATGTTTCAGCCGGCAGAAGAAATCTTTGAAGGTTCGCAGGATATGATAAATTCCGGACTGCTTGAAAATCCTGAAGTGGACGCCGCACTTATGATACACGTTATGGCAGGAATGCCTTTTGAAGCAGGTACTGTTGTAGTTTCTGCACCGGGAGTCAGCGCTCCGGCGGCTGATTATTTTGATATCAGAGTACTTGGAAAGGGCTGTCACGGCTCAATGCCAAACACCGGAGTTGACCCTCTAACTGCTGCCGCTCATATTCTTATAAATTTGCAGGAGATACACGCCAGAGAGCTTGCAATGGGGGAACGTGCCGTTCTGACAATCGGTACAATGAACGCAGGAACAGCTTCAAATGTTATTCCGGACACGGTGACAATGGGCGGCAGTATCCGCACCTTTGACGAGGAAACACGTTCTTTCATAAAAACGAGAATTGCTGAAATTGCGGAGAGTACGGCTGCCGCTTTCCGTGCAAAAGCGGAAGTTAGCTTTGGCAGCGGCTGTCCTACGCTTGTCAACGATAAAGGTATGTCAGTACGTGCTGAAAAGTATGTCAGGGAGCTGCTTGGAAAGGGGAGGGCTTTTTCTGTGGCTGAACTGAATGCTATGGGCGGGGGAGGAAATTCCTCAAAATCTGCCGGTTCAGAGGACTTTGCGTATGTCAGCCACAAAGTTCCGTCAATTATGCTTGCACTTGCAGCCGGACAGCCGGAAAAAGGCTATTGCTATCCCCAGCATCACCCTATGGTAAAATTTGATGAAAGTGTTCTTTCTGTCGGAAGTGCTGTTTATGCTTATACTGCAATGCGCTGGCTGGAAGAATATTAAGGCAACACCGCACAATTAGCGGTTGACACCTTTGCCGCACATCTGCTTGCAGATTTTCCGTCATATCACACAAAAATCTCTTGACATACGCCAGTATGCCTGCAAGATTTTTATGCAATCTGACAAAAAATCTGACTGCGCATATGTACGACAATAGTTGTGCGATATTTCCTTAAAATATAAGTTGACATAACAGGGAAGATGTGGTATAATTCAGACAGAAAGCATATTCTTTCCGGAAATGCTGTAAATTTGATTTGAGGTGAAAAGATGCGTAAGTTTTCCTGATGATTTAAGACAATGAAGCATGGCTGTAGCTGTGTAATATTGACTTTTGGTACTGCATAAATTTTTAGCGGATTTTATTGTCCGTTTATTTGCTGTACGCTATCACGGGAAACTGCTGTCTTTTTCAGGAAAAACTGATTTTAATGTCAGATATATCAGGATTTTTGCGTCCATTTGTACCTTTCCGAAAAAACTGTCCGGGTTCCTGTGACTATTATTTCGGGGAGGTATTTTTATGTCTGTGATAAATGTTGCAAACCTTACTTTCGGTTATGAGAGCAGTTCGGAAAACATATTTGAAAATGTTTCGTTCAGTATTGATACCGACTGGAAACTGGGATTTATCGGCAGAAACGGAAGAGGGAAAACAACCTTTCTCCGTATTCTTACAGGTGAGCTGGAGTATTCCGGCAATATATCAGCTGATGTGGAATTTGAGTATTTTCCGTATGATGTGACTGATGAAAGTGAGTATACAATTGATATAATCCGTACAATAAGCTGTGACGTGCAGGACTGGGAGATATACAGGGAAATATCCCTGCTTTCCCTTTCAGATGATGTGCTTTACAGAGAGTTTCACACTCTTTCAAACGGCGAGAAAACCAAAGCACTCCTTGCGGCAATGTTCTTAAAACAAAATACTTTTCTGCTCATTGACGAGCCGACAAATCACCTTGATTCTGCCGGAAGAAAAAAGCTTGCGGAATATCTCTGCAAAAAGAAAGGTTTTATACTTGTTTCTCACGACAGAACGTTCCTTGACAGATGTATCGACCATGTTCTGTCTATAAACCGTCAGAATATAGAAATACAGAAAGGGAATTTTTCTTCATGGCAGCAAAACAAGGATTTTCAGGATAGTTTTGAACTTGCGCAGAATGAAAATCTGAAAAAGAATATAAAAAGGCTTGAGATGTCAGCAAAGCGTACTTCCGAGTGGTCTGACACCACAGAAAAAAGCAAAAGGGGTACAAGAAATTCCGGACTGCGTCCGGACAGAGGGTTTATCGGACATAAATCCGCTAAGATGATGAAACGTTCAAAATCCATTGAAAAGCGTCAGCAGTCGGCAATCGAGGAAAAATCCGCACTTCTGAAAAATATTGAAGCGTCAGAGGAACTCAAAATGTCCTTTCCGCAGTTTCATTCTCAACGGCTGATAAGCGTTAATGACCTCAGCATAAGCTATGACGGCAGAACGATTTTTTCAGATGTAAGCTTTGACATTAACAGAGGTGACAGGGCGGCATTATGCGGCGGAAACGGCAGCGGAAAATCCAGTGTTCTGAAACTGCTTTGCGGAGAAAACATTCAATACAGCGGCGGATTTTATAAGCCGGAACAGCTGAAAATATCGTATGTACCTCAGAATGTTTCCGGAATATGCGGTACGCCGGAAGAATTCGCATTGAAAAATAATATTGATTTCAGTCTTTTCCTGACTCTGCTGCGAAAGCTTGGATTTGAAAGGGAGCAGTTTGAAAGACGATTAGAGGATTTCAGTGAGGGACAGAAAAAGAAAGCGGTTATTGCCGCAAGTCTTTGCACCGGAGCACATTTGTATATCTGGGACGAACCGCTGAATTACATTGATGTTATTTCAAGAATGCAGATTGAAGAGGTTATTCTGAAATATGCTCCGACAATGATTTTTGTTGAGCATGATGAGTATTTTTGCGATAAGATATCAAATAAAATAATTTCACTATAGGAACAAAAAAGTCTTGCTGTTTTGTAAAACTGAAACAGCAAGACTTGCTTATATATTCGAAAATATTAATATATTATTTGCTTAAATCACCTTTGAAAGAAAATCCTTTGCCCTCTGATTTTTCGGATTTGCAAAGAATTCCTGCGGAGGAGCCTGCTCGATTATACGTCCTTCATCCATAAACATTACTCTTGATGCAACCTCTTTGGCAAAGCCCATTTCGTGTGTTACAACGACCATGGTCATGCCGTCATCTGCAAGCTGTTTCATGAGATTGAGTACTTCTCCCACCATTTCCGGGTCAAGGGCTGACGTCGGCTCGTCGAAAAGCATTACTTCAGGATTCATAGCAAGGGCTCTGGCTATGGCAATTCGCTGCTTTTGTCCGCCTGAAAGCTGATTTGGATAAGCGTCTGCTTTGTCGGACAGTCCCACCTTTTCAAGAAGCTCGTCCGCCTTTTTATCAGCTTCTGCATGGGTCATAAGCTTAAGCTTTACCGGTGCAAGAGTGATATTTTTTCTGATAGTCAGATGCGGAAAAAGATTAAAGTGCTGAAAAACCATACCCATTTTCTGACGAACAAGGTTGACATCCTTTTCTTTCATGGCAGTTATATTTTCGCCGTCAACATATATTTCACCTGATGTTGGTTTCTCCATAAGATTAAGACATCTGAGAAAGGTACTTTTTCCCGAACCGGACGGTCCGATTATCACAACCTTTTCACCCTGTTCTATAGATTCATTTATGTCCTTTAAAATGTGAAGTTCGCCGAAGGATTTGTTAAGACCCTTAACGTTTATCATTCTTTGCCAGCCTCCTTTCAAGCTTTGAAACAAGCCATGTAAGAATCATTACCATTACAAGGTAAATAAGCGCCACCGCAAACAGCGGCAGGAATGCCTCGTATGTAGCGGCTCTGATAATATCTCCGCCCTTTGTAAGGTCCGGGAGGGCAATATAGCCGGATACTGAGGTTTCTTTCAGCAGAACGATAAACTCGTTGGCAAGAGCCGGAAGAACGTTTTTAAATGCCTGCGGAATGATAATATATATCATGGTTTTTGTGTAGTTAAGTCCAAGGCTGGAGCCGGCTTCAAACTGTCCGTTGTCAATGGACATAATTCCTGAACGGACTATTTCAGCAACGTACGCTCCTGAATTAAGTCCGAACGCAAGAACTGCAACCAAAAGTTTGCTTATTCTCACCGAGCCGAAAATTACAAAGTATGTGATAAGCAGCTGAACGACTACTGGAGTTCCTCTGATAACAGTAAGGTATATTCTGCAGATAAAGTTAAGAATTTTCAGCTTTCCGGTTTTGTCGTGAGTAGAACGGATTATCGCCACGATGAAACCCAGAACCATACCCAGTATAACTGCGAAAAATGTAATGATAAGCGTGTTTTTCAAGCCGTCTAAAAGATAAGTCCAGCGGTCTCCGTCTATAAAAGTATCGTGCAGCTTCTGTAAAAAATCAGTCAACGATATTTCACCTCTCATATAATAATGGAAAAGGCTATCCGTGAGATAGCCTCTTTGCTAAGCATTTTATGCAATTTTACCTTAATCTTTTCTTACGATGATTACCTGAGTACCTGTTGCATAGGAATCAGAAAAGTCAACGTTTTTAAGTCTGTCTTCTGTAACGGTCATACCTGCTGCGCCTACATCAGCCTTGCCGGACTGTATTTCCGGAATAATGGAATCAAACTCAATATTCTCAATTTCAAGTTCCATTCCCAGAACGTCACATACTGCCTGCATCATATCTGCGTCGATACCAACAATCTTGTCACCTTCCATGCTTTCATAAGGAGGAAATTCAGCGTTGGTAGCCATAACGATTTTTCCGTTGTCACGCTTTACGTCTTCCGGAGAAGTGTATGGATTTTTTCCGGCGTCCTCACCAATCCAGTTGCTGAGAATCTTGTCCATAGTACCGTCATCCTTAATAGTTTTCAAAGCGTCGTTTATTTTTCCTTTAAGCTCGTCATTGCCCTGCTTGAGAGCGATAGCATATTCCTCAACTACAAACGGGTCATCAAGAATTTTCAGATCATCATTCTTGGAAACGAAAACCTTTGCCGGTTCATTGTCAATAATAACGGCGTCAACCTTGCCCTGCTTCAGCGCCTGAACTGCGTCTGCGCCCTTGTTGTACTTTTCAACTGTTGCGTCCTTGACGTCTTCGGCATAAATATCTCCGGTAGTTCCCAGCTGAACTCCGATAACCTTACCCTCCAGATCATCAACGCTGTTTACGGTGTTTTTTGGTGCACTGCCGCAGGCTGTAAGCATCATGAGAGAAAGTACTCCTGCAAGAGCAGCAGAAAAAAATTTTTTCATTAATTACAAATCCTTTCACAATAAAAATTCAGAAACAAACCATATCAACATATATTATAAAACAAAAACTGATTTATTTCAAGACCTTTTTTACTTTTTCCATATATATTTTCTTTTGCGGCCGATGGCTGTTTCATAAAAAAGAAAAAACGGATTCCACAAAATGAAATCCAATTTGTCCTGCCGGGGTCACCCGGATGTCATGCAACTATAGAATAGATGAATATTAACTGGTCGGGCAAAGAAAAAAACGGATTCCATAAAATGAAATCCGATTTGTCCTGCCGGGGTCACCCGGCTGGTACGCCTGACTGGAATCGAACCAGCGCACACGGCGTCGGAGGCCGATGCTCTATCCGCTGAGCTACAGGCGCATAAAAAAATTATGCTTCTGATTAAAATTATACCAGATTATCTTGAAATTTTCAAGTCTTTATGGTATAATATAAAAGAATTTTTTTATTGCACTTATTTTATTGACAAATAATGCATATTCTATATTACTAATGGTATTTTAGTGATATGTTTAAACATGGAGATGACATTTTGAAAGAAAACTATGTTTATATTCTCGTCAGTCAGACAGGAACGACTATTGCCAAAATTCTAAAACTGTTTACAAGAAAGCCTTATAATCATGTTTCTGTTGCCTGTGAGGAAAGTCTTGATGAGATGTACAGCTTTTGCCGTAACAGCCCCGAACGGCCTTTGCCGGCAACTTTTAATAAAGAAGTAATCGGAGAGGGTACTCTTGGAAAATATAAACTGATTCCCTGCGAACTTTACAGAATACCTGTAACAGCCGAACAGAAACAACTCTTTTCAGAAAATCTTGAATATTTCAAGAAGAACCGTGAGTGCTTTTCGTATAACTGCATAGGTCTTGGCTTTATATTTTTCAATATTGCGTTTCAGCGCAAGAATAAATTTGTCTGCTCGCAGTTTGTGGGATATATACTTGAAAAGTCCGGTATCAAATCGGGCATAAAAAAACCTTTCTGTTTGCAGACACCGGAAGATTTCCGTCATATTCCCAATGCAGAACTGATTTACAGAGGAAATCTCAATAATTATCATGAATATGCCGATTTTATTTCAAAAATTCTTGAACAATTTCCTGTCCGGTCTGCATAAATATTGCTGCAGCAGCCCTGATTTTTACAGGAATAAGTGAACTTATTGTTCTTGCAGTACTGCCTGTTTCAGCTTTTTCAGAGGAAATGCAAAAGCTGTTTCCCATTATGCTTATTTCCTTTCCGTCAGAGCTGTCGCTTATCTGAGCCATGGCAAGCTGTTCATGGTTTACTGCATTATATGAGTTTATATATGCTTTCATCAGCCCCCATACAAAGCTGTTTATCATTATATAAATGGAAACAGCAAGTATGGCGGCTCTTTTTGTTTTTCTGGTCATTTTTTCTCACTCCGTTATTGCCTTAAGTGCTTTTGAAAGTGACTTTCCAAAAAGCTCTCCTGCATATTGTACCTGTTCAAGGGTGTTGCCGTGGGTTCCCACTTCAATCAGCAGACTGCCTGTTGTCAGATCCTGATTGTATTTTCTGTAATCAAACAGAATCGGGCGGGCAAGATTATCATAGTCCGACGCCATCTGCTGCTGGAGAAGTGAGGCGAATCGGAAATTCAGCATATAGTCCGGCATATCCATTGTTCCGTCGTCACACCCTGAAATAATCATAATCTGTGCCGACTTTTTTCCGTCAATTTCAACAGTCGGCTGCATAATGCTTTCGTTTGTACCGATTGCGTCACGGTGTATGTCCAGAACAACCTTTATTGAGGGGTATTCTTCAAGTACCTTCTTTACTGTTTCCGCACTCCTGTCATACGAACCGTTATATGACGGGTAATCGTGAATAGTCGTGTCGTGGATATAACCGATACCCGATTTTTTCAGTTCTTCACATATTTTATCTCCCACAGACACTGTATTATACCGCATATCCGTTGTCCTGTAGTTAAATGACGGGTCAAAATACTCTCTCACATAAGGCTCAAAGCTTTCGGTAGTGTGCGTATGCATAATAAGTACCTGCGGTTCATCATTGAGTTCTATCTTAAATTCTGGTTCAAGGCGGCTTTCCTCCAGAAGTACTCCGTTTGAAATATCAGTTTCATTTCTCACCTGACCTCCGCCGTCCAGTGAAAAATACTTTGAACCGCTGTATCTTCCGAACGAACTTGCATAAACAGTGTTTTCTTCCGAAACATTCCAATTGTCCGGATAAGGCTTTGCTCCCTCATCAGCTGTGTCATCTTCACTATCTTCCCCGACCTCTGCACTCCAGCCGAATCCCTCTGAAACCGCTTCCTCCTCTCCCTGAAAACTCTGAATATTAAAACCAGGTTCTCCTGTATACCAGTCCGGTTCTTCCTCAAAGCCAACTTTTATACCGCCTATTTTCTCAGCGATTCCGGTTATGACCGGCGCTGCCTTAACTCCGATACCTGCGGCAAAGGGCAGTAATGCTGCCGCAGCTAAAACACCCGCTTTTTTTAATCCCCTGCGCCTTCTGCGTCGTCTCATTTAACCTCCCGCCTTTACTATTGGTAATTTACTTTTATTATATTCAGAAAAATATGGCATTATTCCGTCATACTTATGAGCTGTCGAAAGTATAATAATATTGCTCCCCCAACAAAACCTTGCCATCAATACTTGTCGAAAACCCTAAATAACTTCGTCAAAAAGCCTTGAAATACGCCAGTATTCCAGCGGTTTTTTCTTTGTTCTTTTTGCTTTTCGACTTCATCTTTTGACAAGCTTTCATTGGTGGAGCAATAACAGGTTTTATAAAGGGTGTGAGCAATGTGTATAAATGTTTCAGATTCAAAAAGCTTATGAGACTGCTTTTATGCGATGCAGTAATTATTTTGTTTGCATTTATAATAACTGCTGCCAGTCAGAGCGGGTGGCAGGTGAGCAGTGACAGCGAGGAAAAAATTTTTCTTCCTGTTATAATGTACCACAGTATAGTTGACGACAGTTCCCGTATCAGCGATTATTCAGTTACTCCGGAAATGGTGGAAAACGACCTGAAATATCTGAAAGAACACGGCTACAACACGGTATTTACAGAGGAAGTGATAAACTATGTAAACGGCGGCAGTCTGCCGGAAAAGCCAGTTATAATAACCGCAGACGACGGCTTTTACAATAATGAGGTGTATCTTCTTCCGCTGCTTGAAAAGTATGATATGAAAGCAGTTATTTCTGTTGTAGGATACTACACCGAGGTTACCGCAGCAGCAGACCCTCATGTTCCGGAATATTCATATCTGACATGGGACGATATTTCAGATTTAAAAAATTCCGGACGTATTGAGATAGCTAATCATACATACAATATGCATTTTCAGAAGGGAAGAAAAGGCTGTTCAAGGCTTTCCGGAGAAACCTATGATGAATATGCAGACGCATTGTTTGAGGACGTTGGGCTGTGCCAGACTCTTTTATCCATAAACTGCGGAATTGCTCCTGCTGTTTTTACTTATCCTTTCGGCTGTATATCAAAGGAAAGTATACCTGTTCTGAAAAGTATGGGCTTTTCTGCAGCGTTCAGCTGCTATGAGCGTCCGAATTACATCACAAGAGACCCTGCATGCCTTTTCACACTTGACCGATATAACCGCTCCGGACATCTTTCAACTGAACAGTTTATGGAAAAGGCGTTAAGCCAATAGAAAAAATATCCCCTGATTTTGTGCTGAAATCAGGGGATTATATCTCGCTGGATTTTAACCGATAGGGCAAAGAAAAAATCGGATTCCATAAATGGAATCCGATTTTTCGTGCCGAGGTCACTCGGCTGGTTGGGGTGGTAGGATTTGAACCCACGGAATGGAGGAGTCAGAGTCCTCTGCCTTACCACTTGGCGACACCCCAGAATATATTTTGCTTGTCAGTTTTTTATCTTTCCCTGACTGCTTTAATATTATACCATAAAAAGAAAAGCTTGTCAACACTTTTTTTGAACTTTTTTTATTTTTTTCTGATTTTTTTATTTGTAACAAAAAAGATATGAAATTAATATCATAAAAGTATACACAGAAATAATTGGAGGGAAATATGCATATTGACAAATATATAACGGAATCACTGGAACTGCACTTGTTTTTCGGGCGCATCATGAAAGAACACTCT
Organism: Oscillospiraceae bacterium; assembly: GCA_022788225.1. Taxonomy (GTDB): domain Bacteria; phylum Bacillota; class Clostridia; order Oscillospirales; family Ruminococcaceae; genus Porcipelethomonas. The sequence goes on from JALEVO010000089.1 coordinate 9,919, forward strand.
TTTTTTCTGAAAGCAGGCTTTACTCCGGTAAACGTCGGATTTTCAGAAAAAGCGGAGTTTTTTAAAAAGGAGTTTGAAAAACTGCTTGGCAATGCTGTAACACTTGGTAACGGACTGATATGTGAAAAGGTGTTACATTCCGGCGAAATCGTAACAGAATTTACCGCCGCTGCGGAAAGACAGACAGAAAAGTTCACAGGTATTCCCATTGATAAAAGTATCACAAACAGACAGCTTAGGCTTGACAGCTGTAACTGCCGTAACAAAATGGATCTGACCCGTCAGGTAAGAAATCTGAACCGCCGTTCCATTAGGCTGCTGAACGGTCTGATAGAGTTAAAAGAGGATATTCTCAGTAGGGTGCTGAATTGTCAGATGTTTACCATGAATTATCCGCTTTTGATTGAACATATCCTCAGAGAGGCAAAGCTATACAGAAAGTATGTTCAGATGCTTGAATCAGATGGCACGATTTGTGCACAGTCCATGAAAGAGGTTGAATGCTTCTGGAATCAGATTATGATGGAACACGCTCTTTTTATAAGGGGACTGCTTGACCCGTCTGAAACTGAGCTTATACAGTCTGCGGATATGTTTGCCGGAACGTACGCCTCACTTTTGAAAATCTGCCGGAATGCACAGGACAAAACTCTTCCGGCAAATGTAGTCGCTGAAACAAGAAAATTCAGAGATTTCAAGGCAGACGGTGCAAAGGGTATTGAGGACTGCAAAATTCGCTCGCTGATTCTTCCGCTGCTTGCCGACCATGTTCTTCGTGAGGCTAATCATTATCTGCGGATTCTTGAAAGCTGTTAACAAACTAAAGGGACACCTTTTTTATGGTGTCCCGTTTTTGATTTGATATACTTTTTATTTCTTGGCATTTGCAAGCATAAGCTTGATTCTGTTTTCCTGATTTACCTTTGTAGCACCCGGGTCATAGTCGATGGCAACAATATTTGCTCCCGGATACGCCTCCTTGATAACTCTTGACATACCCTTTGCAACGATATGATTAGGCAGACAGCCAAACGGCTGAGTGCAGATGATATTTTCCGTACCTGTTTCAGCAAGTGCCGCCATTTCAGCAGGGATAAGCCAGCCTTCGCCCATGTTTACGCCAAGGCTCATGTATTTGTCCGCAAGCTTTCTGATGTGGTCAAAATCGTGAGGTGCTTCAAAAACACCGTGTTCCTCAATGGTTTTAATGACTGTTTTCTGAACACTGTGAATAAAATCATAGCCGATTTTGCTTACAAGTGTCTTTTTGTTTTTGAACTGATAAAGCTTGCTGTCTGCCACTGAACCGGCAAGGCAGTACATAACAAACTCCATAAGCGCCGGAACTACCGGCTCACAGCCCTCTGACAGAAGAAATTCCTCAAGGTGATTGTTGGCAAGAGGGGAGTACTTTACATAAATCTCTCCCACGATTCCGACACGAATCTTCTTTTCCTTTGTGCGTTCGATTTTAGCAAAATCGTCAAGTATCATACGGCAGTATTTTTTGCATTTGAGAAACTCTCTCTTGTCAAAAACTGTAGTCAGCTTCTGCTGCCACTTTTCCCTTACCTTTTCTGAATCGCCGCTGTGTATCTCATAAGGCTTGCACTGGTTGTAAAGTGACATCAGCAAATCGCCGTAGAAAACCGCATAAATTACCTTTATAAGCAGTGGCAGAGTAAGTGAAAGACCGCTTCCTTTCTCCAGACCGCTAAGGTTCAGTGAAATTACCGGAACCTGCGGAAACTCCTTTTTCAGTGCCTTTCTAAGCAGGTGAATATAGTTTGACGCACGACAGCCGCCGCCTGTCTGAGTAAGCATGAGGGCGGTTTTGTTAACATCGTATTTACCGCTTTTGAGGGCATTTATAAACTGTCCGATAACAAGCAGTGCCGGATAGCAGGTGTCGTTATGGACGTTTTTCAGTCCCTCATCAACTACCTCTCTTGTTGAAGTCTGGAGCAGCTCAACATGGTAGCCGTACTTTTTAAGAATATTTATAATAAGCTTGAAATGGACAGGCAGCATATCCGGTACAAGAATTGTGTAGCTGTCTTTCATTTCATCTTTAAAAACTGGATAATCCATTAATTTTTTCTCCTGAATTTATCTTTCTTCCATTGCCGCAACAAGACTTCTGAGTCTTATCTTTGCCGCTCCGAGATTGTTGATTTCGTCAATTTTCAGCTGGGTGTAAAGCTTGCCCTTTGATTCGAGTATCTCTCTTACCTCGTCAGTTGTAATGGCGTCGATACCGCAGCCGAATGAAACAAGCTGTACAAGCTGCATATCAGGCTGTGTGGTCACATACTGCGCAGCCCTGTACAGCCTTGCGTGATAGCTCCACTGGTTGAGTACCTTAGGGTGTGGGTAGTGACCGTGCTGGAAAACAGCGTCCTCGGAAACCACAGCCATTCCAAGGCTTGTAATAAGCTTGTGGATACCGTGGTTTATTTCCTTGTCGATATGGTAAGGACGTCCGGAGAGAACGATTATTTTCTGACCGTTTTCACGGGCTTTTCTGATGACCTGTTCACCCCTGTTGAAAACTTCGTTTCTGAAATCGGCAAGTGCCTCATAGGATTTCTTTACAGCGTTTTTGACCTGTGATTTCTTGATACCGTAACCCGAAAGAACGTCTGACATAACTGAAATAACATTCTTTTCCCTGTTGAGGTCAAGGTAAGGGTGAATGAAGTTTTTGTCGTTAAGACGGCTGTTGTTTGCCTTTAAAAGTTCCGGATAGTATGCAACGACAGGGCAGTTGAAGTGGTTGTCGCTTTCGCCCTCGTCAATATTGTAGCTCATGCACGGATAGAAAATGAAATCAACTTTCTTCTCAAGCAGTTCCTCTATATGACCGTGAACAAGCTTTGCCGGATAGCACACCGTATCAGACGGAATAGTGTGCTGACCCTTATAATAGGTATCTCTTGAACTCTCTCCGGAAATAACGATTTCCATGTCAAGCTCTTCAAAAAGTGTTTTCCAGAAAGGCAGCAGCTCATAGAAGTTAAGAGCAAGAGGAAGTCCCACCTTAGCCTTTGAACCGTGGCTTTCCTTGCACATATCAAGCAGATAGTTGTACTTGAACTCGTAAAGGCTTTCGTCGCCGCTTGACTGCGCTTTTCCGGCACCCTTTTCGCACTTGTTTCCGGAGATGAACTTGCGACCGTTTCCGAAATTGATTATGTTAAGACTGCATTTGCCTGTACAGCCGCCGCACTGAGCAGATTTTGAAGTGTAGCTGAAGTTCTGAAGGTCTTCGGGAGAGATAATTGTAGACTGTCCCTTTGACTTTTCCTTTGCGTACAGAGCCGCACCGAATGCGCCCATAAGTCCGGAAATTGCTGGTCTGATAACGTTTCTGCCCATTTCCTTTTCAAATGCTCTTAAAACTGCGTCGTTTAAGAACGTACCGCCCTGTACAACAATATTTTTTCCAAGCTCGTCAGGGGATTTTGCACGGATAACCTTGTAAATCGCATTTTTGATAATGGAAGAGGAAAGTCCGGCTGAAATGTCTTCAACGGTTGCACCGTCTTTCTGCGCCTGTTTTACACTGCTGTTCATGAACACGGTACAGCGTGAGCCTAAGTCAACAGGGTGCTTTGCCATGATACCAAGCTGTGCAAAATCAGCAATGTCGTAGCCCAAAGCAAGGGCAAATGTCTGAATGAACGAGCCGCAACCGGAGGAACAAGCTTCGTTGAGCATAATACTGTCGATGCTGTGATTTTTTATTTTGAAACACTTGATATCCTGTCCGCCGATATCAATAATGAAGTCTACCTCCGGACAGAAATAAGACGCTGCCTTGAAGTGTGCAACAGTTTCAACGATACCGAAATCTATGGAAAGACCGGCTTTGATAAGCTCCTCGCCGTAGCCTGTAACGGCTGAACCCTTTATGACTATTTCCGGATTCATCTGACTGTAAATTTCTTTCAGCTTTGACGTTATCTTGTCCAGCGGCTGTCCCTGGTTTGAGGAATAGTGCTGGTAAAGCAGTCTGCCGTCACCGGTTATAAGCACAAGCTTTGTTGTGGTAGAGCCGGCGTCGATTCCCAGGTAGGCGTCACCCTTGTATGTACGCATATCAGCATATTTAAGATCATGCTGCTTGTGCCTTGCAATAAACTCTTCATATTCCTGCTGCGAATTGAAAAGCGGTTCGCCCGTTACAACTCCGCCTGTTGCCTTTGCGTTGTTTATCTTATTAAAAAGAGCGTCAATTGTAAATTCCTCGTTACCGTTCTGGGCAAACAGCGCACAGCCAAGCGCTACGAAAACAGGTGCTTCCTCCGGAAAAAGAGCAGTTTCTCCCTCTTTGAGAGAGAGGGTATCAATAAACGCCTTTCGCAGTCCTTTAAGGAATGAAAGAGGACCGCCTAAAAACAGTACCTTTCCCTCGATAGTTCTGCCCTGTGCAAGACCGGAAACAGTCTGGTCAACCACAGCCTGAAAAATACTTGCGCAGATATCCTTTCTTTCAGCACCCTGATTAAGCAGCGGCTGAATGTCCGACTTTGCAAATACTCCGCATCGTGAGGCGATAGGGTAGACCTTTGTTGCCTCAAGAGCCATTTTGTCCATTTCCGGAACTGTAACTGCAAGGAGGGTTGCCATCTGGTCGATAAACGCACCAGTACCGCCGGCGCAGGAGCCATTCATTCTCTGCTCCACACCTCCGGTCATGAAGATTATCTTTGCGTCCTCGCCGCCTAACTCAATTACGGCGTCAACGTCCGGAAAGCGTTCCTTTACAGCAATAAAAGCGGAATTTACTTCCTGTACAAAGGGTATCTCTGCCCCAGTTGCAAGACCAAGTCCCGCAGAACCGGTCATGCACACTCTGAAAGTATCCTCCGGAAATTTTTCAGCTATAATTTCAAGTTGTTCCTTTACAGCGTCCCTTACTTTTGAGAAGTGGCGCTGATATTCAGAATAAATAATATTCTTTTTGTCGTTTATAATGACTGTCTTGACTGTTGTTGAGCCAACGTCAATACCAAGAGAATAAATTGACATTCTTTATACTCCGTTCTAATAAAAATAATTTGTCTGCGAATTATTATATCGGAAAATCGAAGATTTTTTGATATAATTGCCCGATATGCAGGGAGCAAATTTTTAATTTGCGTATCTGCAAGGGCTTTTAAATAAATATAATAAGTTGCTTGCGACTTATTATAACACATAATTTTCAAAATGAAAAGTAAAATTATCTTGATTTCAGAAACTTTTCAACTTCCGAAATATCGCCTGTGGTTCTGATAAGTACATAACCTGTTTTTTCGCAGACTCTGTTTATGAAATCATCACGCTCCATGCGGTCTGGTCTGCTGTGAGAGCTGTCGTCAAGCTCTATGAGGTATCTGATCTCCATGTTTTCGGGGTTTACCAGTCCGAAATCTATGTGCTTTGAGCTTATCCTTGAAAAGAATCTGCCGAAATCCTTTGTCTTTTCCGTGTCCACTTCAATTAAATCGGCAAGACGTATTTTTGCAATTATCCCCAGACCATAGCGGTCGGCTAAAGGTTTCAGCTTTTTGTAAAAAATCCACTCGTTTTTGGTCAGCAGATATTTTTTGCGGTAGGGGAGAAAGCGGTTGTTTTTGTATGAATGCTTTGAACGGTAAATGCAGTAAAAGCCGAAAACAATAATCAGTACGGCGGCTATTGCGACAAGTGTTTCAGCATTCAAAGTGCTTTACCGCCTCGTCAAGTATAATATCCGCAGCGCTTTCCTTGCTCATTACCGGAAGCTCCCTTTGAGAATCTGCGGTTATAAGGGTGATGATGTTTGTATCAGTGCCAAACCCAGCGCCCTCTGTTTTAAGACTGTTTGCGGCTATCATGTCACAGCCTTTTTTTGCAAGCTTCTTGCGGGAATTTTCAATGAGATTTTCAGTTTCCATAGAAAATCCGCAGATAAACTGCTTTTCTTTTCTGCGTCTGCAAACCTCCGCCAGAATATCGTCAGTTCTTTCCAGCTTTATTACTGCGTCTGAATCCGACTTCTTGATTTTGTTTTCTGCAACTGTTTCCGGACGGTAATCCGCAACCGCCGCCGCCATAATTATAATATCTGCATTTTCCGAATTTTCTAAAACCGCATTGTACATTTCAAGTGCGCTTGTAACATTTATCACGTTCACAAAAGGCGGCTTTTCAATGCTTGTCTGACCGGTTACAAGGGTAACGTCAGCACCACGCAGCATTGCCCTGTAAGCTGTGGCATAGCCCATTTTTCCGGTGGAATGGTTAGTGATGAACCTTACCGGGTCGATAGCCTCACGGGTTGCTCCGGCGGTTATAAGAACTTTTTTGCCCGTCAAGTCCTTTTCACAGGCGATTTCTTTTAAGATGTATGACAGCAGAACATTTTCAGAGGGCATTTTACCTTTTCCGCTGTCACCGCAGGCAAGTCTGCCGCTGTCTGCCGGAATGACCGTCCAGCCATAGTGTTCAAGCTTTTTCAGATTGTCCTGAACTACCGGATTTAAGTACATATTTGTGTTCATAGCCGGTGCAATTATTTTCGGACAGGTGCAAGCCAGCGCAGTAGTGGTCAGCATATCGTCCGCAATACCGTTTGCAAGCTTGCCGATTACGTTTGCAGTAGCCGGAGCTATAAGCAGAACATCGGCCTTTTTTGCCGCTGAAATATGCTTTACGTCAAACTCGAAACAGCGGTCAAAGGTATCGGTCATGCACTTTCTGTTTGTGAGAGTTTCAAAGGTAAGGGGCGTTATGAACTGACAGGCATTCTGGGTCATCATAACGTCCGTTTCCGCATTAAGCTTTACAAGAGAGCTGCAAAGTCCGGCAATTTTATATGCGGCAATACCTCCGGTTATGCCGATAAGAACTGATTTTCCTTTAAGCATTTTTATTCTCTCCGTATTCCTTGTAAATTATGTTCAGTCCCTTGAACAGCAGACGCTTGTCAAGGATTATCTCGTGGCGGCAGTAGGGGATAATTCTTCCGGCATTTCCGCCTGTTGCTACGATTTTCGGCTCAAAGCCAAGTTCCTCCGAAAGCCGTTTACATATACCGTCAATGCAGGAGGCAGTACCGTAAATAATGCCGCTTTCAATAGACTGGGCAGTATTTTTCCCGATAATTGATTCCGGTGGTGAACTTAAACTTATCTGCGGCAGCTGGGCAGTGTTTGTAATAAGTGAGTTGAGAGCAGTCCGCACTCCCGGCATTATCATACCGCCCATAAATTCCCTCTGTTTGTTTATCACTGAAACGGTGGTAGCCGTACCCATATCAATTACTATAAGGGGTGCGCCGTATTCTGCAACAGCACCGCAGGCGTCTGCAATCCTGTCACTGCCCACCTTTTCCGGCTGGTCAGCAGTAATTGTGATCCCGGCGGCAGTTTCTGAACTGACAATAAGAGGTTCCACGCCGTATTCCGAAACTATCACGCCTTTTATAATTCCCGTCAGAAGAGGTACTACCGAAGAAATTACTGCACCGTCAATTCTTTCAATGTGGCGGCTCTGGAGCATATGAGTTATCTTTTCACGGTAGTTTATCTCAATTTCCGAAATGTCTGTCATTGTTTTTTCGGACATGATTATCTGTCCGTTTTCAATAAGCCCTATCCCGACAGTCGTGTTTCCAATGTCAGCGGCGAGTATCATTTTATTTCACCATGCTTTTCGCAGCTGAACACTTCTGCTACTTCATTTTTCTCATTTACAAGTACAACTTTAGGCTTGTGGGAGGATACTTCTTTTTCGTCCATCTGTGCGTACGCCATTATAATTACTATATCTCCCGGTGAAGCACACCTTGCAGCAGCGCCGTTTAAGCATATCACGCCTGAATTTTCCTCACCGCTTATTACATAGGTTTCAATGCGGCTGCCGTTTGTAACGTTCACCACCTGAACCTTTTCGTATTCATAAATTCCGGCAGCTTTCATAAGCGAAAGGTCAATTGTGATACTGCCCACATAGTTTAAATTCGCCTCTGTTACGACCGCACGGTGTATTTTGCTTTTGAGCATTGTCAGAGTCATTTTTTCAGTTCCTTTCAGCAATAAAGTTATCGATAAGCCTTGTTTTGCCAATGTATACCGCAGCGGCGAAAAGTACTCTTCCGCTTACAGTATCAACCGGTTCTATGCTGTCTGCGTCAACGGCTTTGATGTAGTCGATTTTTGCAAGGGGTTCGCTTTCAATCAAAGCAGTTATGCTTTCTATGATTTTTGCAGTATCCGTTTCGCCCTTTTCAATCATTTCCAGTCCGGCTTTAAGGGACTTTGAAATAATCACAGCCGCTTTTCTCTCGTCCGCACTCAGATAAGTATTTCTTGAACTCTTTGCAAGACCGTCCTCTTCTCTTACAATAGGACAGCCTATTATTTCAATGCCGAAGCTTAAATCCCTCACCATTCTTCTGATTACTGCCAGCTGCTGGGCGTCTTTCTGACCGAAGTATGCCCTGTCGGGAGTAACAATGTTGAAAAGCTTGCTTACAACTGTGCATACTCCTCTGAAATGTCCCGGGCGTCTTAAACCGCAAAGCTCGTCTGTGGGACCTGTCATATCAACAAAAGAGGAAAAATCCTCTGCGTACATTTCCGATGCCTCCGGTGCAAAAATTAAATCTGCACCAGCCTCTTCGCATTTTTTTGTATCTCTTTCAAGGTCTCTCGGATAAGACGCAAAATCCTCGTTTGGCCCGAACTGGATAGGGTTTACGAAAACGCTTACAACAGTTCTGTCGTTTTCGTTTGAACGCCTGATAAGGCTCTGATGTCCCTCGTGAAGATAACCCATTGTGGGAACAAGACCCACTGAAAGTCCCTGTTTTTTCCACTCCGATACGATTTCTCTTACTTCCTTTATGGTTTTAACGATTTTCATTTTCCGTCTCCCTTTCAAGCTGTTCAAAATCTATGTCATCTGCTATTTTAAATGTGTGTTCTTCAGCCGGAAAAGCTCCCGACTTTGTTTCCTCTATATAAGCTTTAAAAGCATTTTTCATTGCAGTACCGATATCACCGAATTTTTTTGCAAATTTCGGAGCTAAGTCAGAGTACATTCCAAGCATATCCTGATAAACGAGAACCTGTCCGTCGCAGCCATTTCCTGCACCAATTCCGATAGTAGGGATCGTGAGTATATTTGTAATGTACTCGGCAAGCCTGTCCGGAACACATTCCAGTACAACTGCACAGGCACCTGCTTGTTCAACTGCTCTTGCGTCCGCAATTATTTTTGCCGCCGCCTCACGGCTTTTGCCCTGAACCTTGAATCCGCCGAACATATTCACAGACTGCGGAGTCATTCCGATGTGTGCCACAACAGGTATTGATGCGTCAGTAATTGCCTTGATGTGGGGAGCAAATTCCTTTCCGCCCTCCAGCTTTACTGCGTTTGCACGTCCTTCTTTCATAAGTCTGCCGGCGTTTACAACGGCGTCATAAATGCTTGTCTGATATGACATAAAGGGCATATCAGCAACCACCATTGCGTTTTTTGCACCTCTGCTTACTGCGGCAGTATGGTGAATCATGTCCTCCATAGTGACTGAAAGAGTGTCCTCATAACCGAGCATGACCATGCCGAGGGAATCCCCAACAAGAATCATTTCAACGCCTGATTCGTCAATGAGCTTTGCTGTTGAATAATCATAGGCAGTCAACATAGTGATGCGGTCGTGAGCTGACTTCTGCTTCATAATTGTTGCAACCGTATTTTTCATAGCTTTCCTCCAAAAAAATATTTGTCTTTTTATTGCTCCGCCAATTATAGTAAACGTCAAAAATAATTTGACATTTACTATAATAAATATTTTTAAAAAGCCTCGCACATTGGCTCACTTTTGTTCGCTACGTGCGTATCGGCAAATAGTAAACTCCAAATATATTTGTCGTTTACTATAACTATTGAAAATTTATGCGCAGGAATAAAGATGAAAGCTCAGGAAGAAAAACGCAGGAATACTGTCGTATTGCAAGTTTTTCTGACGACAGATTTTATCTTTAGAACAAGCAGAAAATTCAATAGTTAACTGGTGGAGCAATAAGATATACGCCATAAGGTCGTATTCTTTTTCAGACCATATACATTATATTATATCACTTTTTTTATGAAAATACAAGAAAATATGCAGTATTTTAGATTATATTTCTATTCGGACTGAAATTATTTTCTGGGTTTGAGATAATAAAAGAAGAGATAATGTGCAAAAAGTCATAATTATTTGCATATTATTGATTTAAAAAGTTTTTTCAAAAAAATTCAAAAAAAGTCTTGACACTTCTGAAAAGTTATGATATAATTAATATCGTTGTTTGAGATATTAGCTCAGTTGGCAGAGCATACGCCTTTTAAGCGTAGGGTCGAGAGTTCAAATCTCTCATATCTCACCAACAATGCACCATTAGCTCAGTTGGTAGAGCAACTGACTCTTAATCAGTGGGTCCTGGGTTCGAGCCCCCGATGGTGCACCAACGGCCCGTTGGTCAAGCGGTTAAGACTCCGCCCTCTCACGGCGGCAACACCAGTTCGAGTCTGGTACGGGTCACCACTATTTTATATCCTCTCCTATCGTTGTTTTATACAACCGCAGGAGAGGATTTTTTAATACAATTTGGGCTTGACAAATTTCGACAAAGATGATATTATATGTATTAGCAATATTATTCAAGTGAGGTAAGTTTTATGAGAAACACAGGAGTGCGTAAAACAATAGATGACCTTGGAAGAATTGTTCTTCCAAAGGAAATCAGAAAGAGTCTTGGCTTTGAAATCAGATCTTCTGTTGAACTTTATGTTGACGGTGAGAGCCTTATCATTACAAAGTCAAAAAATTCATGCGTCATTTGCGGATCAAATGATGATCTGACAGAATACAAGGATAAATGTATCTGCCAGAAGTGTATTGATGATCTAAAAAAATAATTTTTTAGCCTGTACTGAAATAGTACAGGCTTTTTATTTGCTGTCAAGTTCGTTTAGAATTACAGTTTGTGTTCCGGCAGGAAGCTTGTGAACTGTGTGACTGTTGTTTTGTATTTCTGAAACTGTCTGCACTGAAATACTGCTGAGATATTCCTCGCTGTTACGTTTGACAGGAGTATTTTCAATTGAAGAAACATTATCTTCAGATACTTCCGGCAGAATTATTTCTTTGGGTGAAACGTGATTTTCTATTTCTGAAACCGGAACCTTGGTTACAGCTTCAAGCTTTCTGATGTTTTCCGAATTGTCATGGGGTGCTAAATTTATATCCGAAATACCGACCTGCGGTGGAGTTTCCTCTTTTGGGGACTCCGCTTTTTCCGGCTCTGAAACGATGTTTTCCGGCTGATTTTCGCTGACAGCTGCTGGTTCCGGCTGTGCTTCATGAACCTGCTTTTCGGCTACATTATCAGTCGTTTGTGATTTTTCCGGTGTGACAGCTTTTACTGGTATATTGTTTTTTGCAGCAGTTTCCTCAGGCGGCTGGGATACGGGAGGGTGCTCCTTTTCGGGTTTGCGCATAAAAGGTGAATAGGAAAATTTTTTGCAGCTGAAATCCTCGCTTACTATACCGCTTCTCGGACAGAGTATTTTCCCTTCACTTTTGGCAGGTTTTCCGTGTTCGCAGTAGGCGCATTTTGGCTCAATGTTTTTATCAAAGTAATTGGTGCTTTTTTTGAATAGTCCGAATAATCCCATATAGCTTACTCCTTTGCTTTATTGTACCTTAATTATAACACCTTTTAATCAGATTGTCCATAATTTTTTGAAAGGGAAAGCAGCATTACTGTCATAATAAGCAGCAGCACTGCTGTAAGCGTACTGTTTCCCCTGTGAACCGCCGTCGCAGGCATAAATACGTCAGCTGTGCCGAGGTCGAAAAAGCGTGAAATAATACGGCATACCAACGCAGAAACTGATGCTGAAAATAAGCGTGACAGCAGAAATTTTCTGACATTGAGAAGTCCGCCGGAAATTACAATGACCTGTATCAGTACACAGATTCCCCCGAATGAAAGCAGAAACGAAACAATGGGAAGAAGTTCAGCGCTGTTTGCGGGGATAGTTACAATATTGCTTATTTCAAAAACTGATGAAACAATGGCTTGAGTTTTCGTCCGGTTCAGACCTGTCAGTAAGGAAATATATCTGCAAAGGCAGTTTACTGCCCCGGAAAGCTCTGCCGCCCTGTATAAGCCTCCGAATGTGATAATCATGACGCACATCTGAAAAATGGCGTGAGCGGAGGAAAGCGTTGAATTGATAACATTCTGCGCAGAAATGTCTGTTCTGATTTTATATAAAGGTTTTGGCGGAAATGGTGAAAATAATCCGCTTATAAATGCGGCGGCAAGATTTCCGGCAGTAACCGAAATAAAGCAGATTGCTCCGGCGTGTGTTCCGGGATAGAGTATGCCGGAAACAGTACCTGAAATAAAAGCCGGTCCCCCCGCAAAGCAAAAGCAGCTTAAACGCTCAAACTCTTTTTTTGATATTTCATTTCTGCGGTGACTGTCAGCTAAAAGTTTGATGCCTGCCGGATAGCCGGAAAACATACTAAGCAGAAAAATCCCGAACTGATTCTGCTTTAAGCGGAATATGTACCTTGCCGCCGGAATAAAGGGAACGCTTATTATATTATGTATTCCAGCTGCAACAGCTATTGAAGTAAGGCACATGAAAATGAACATTGAGGGAATAATAACGTTAATGCATCTGTCCATGGACAAACTTACAGCCGAACCGATTTCTGCCGGATATCTTATGCAGAAGTAAACCGCCCCAAGAATCAGACCGGTGAAAAGAATATTTTTTATTATCTGTTTCATTGACAACCCCTCCGTTATACAAGTATATTGTGGTCTGATATTTAATATACTTAACTGAGGTGGTATAAATGGCTGGAAAAATAAAACGCTTTATTAATATGGACACACAGATACAGATAACCGGCGACCATGAAGTACTGGTTGAATGCTGTAAAAAGATACTTGAATATAATGATATTATGGTAAAGGTCAGGACATGGGATATGACCATACAGATATGGGGGACGAATCTGAGCGTAAATGATTTCAGTTCAAAAGGAATATATGTGTGCGGGAAAATACAGTCTGTGGAACTGACGGGAAACGGGTGATATAAATGTTCAGAAAAATAAGGGGTACTGCGGCTTTTAAGGCGTCAGGCACTAAATTGTATGCCTTTATTAATAGTATAAGGGAAAATGGTATAACCTGTATGTCCCAGAGGTGTCATGACGGCTGTTTTTACGGCTGTGTCTACACCCACGACATGAAAACTATATCAGAACTTGCACAGCAGAATAATATTGAACTTGAATTTACCGAAAAAAAAGGCGTACCATTTAAGCTTAAAGGGTATCGTTTCAGATTTGGCATTATTGCCGGACTGCTCATACTTGTTTCATTTGTGTTTTACCTTTCAAATATAGTGGTATCAGTGGAAGTATGCGGAAACAGCGGCGTAAGCCGTGAACAGATTATTTCCGCTTTGTCGGATATAGGCATATACAAGGGAAGATTTATTGCGGATATAAATTTCCGGAAATGTGAGCAACGACTAAGACTTAGTATTCCGGAGCTTGCATGGGCTGGAATAAGGCACACAGGCAGCCGTATTGTAGTTGATGTTACAGAGGCAGAACCGCCGCCGGAAATGGTGAGAGATGATATTCCCTGTAACGTAGTGGCGGACAGGGACGCACAGATTATTTCCATTGAACTGTATTCCGGCAGGCAGATGAAAAAAGCTGGAAGCGGCGTGAAAAAGGGCGATATAATTATAAGCGGAGTTGTCGACGACGGGGGAGGGCATATCCTGAAAAAACACGCAATGGGGAAAATAATCGGCAAGTATGAGGAAGAGGTGGCTTTTGCACAGCCCCTGTCGTCAGAGGGCAAGGTTTACAGCGGTGAGGAGAAAACAAAGAAATATTTTGACTTTTTCGGCTTCAGAATACCGCTTTTTCTGAAAGACGCTGAATATCAGTCCTTTGATTATTCTGAAACTTCAAACAGCTTTATGTTTCTGGGGAAAAAACTGCCCCTTGGAATGGTTCACAGTACATATACGCCCTTCGAGTACAAGACTCTTTCCTACAGTGCAGAGGAGGCAGATATTTTATTACAGCAGAAGCTTTCCTTATATGAAAAGAATTTTTATGATTTAAAAGGAATTGAGATTGAAAACCGTGAAATTAAGGTGAAAAATTACAGTGATAAAATGGAATATAATGTACGATATACGCTTGTGGGCGAAATCGGGGCTGATTACGAAATTTATGTGGACTAAAAAACAGGAAGTTTTTTGAGCGACTGGTAAATTTTAAATGAATTTTAGGTTATTTCCATAAAAAAAATCAAAAAAACTTAAAATAGGTATTTAAAAAGTTTTTTTTTTGTGCTATAATAAGTTGAAGACAACTTATTATATTTTTATTCAAAGCCCTTGCAGATTCGCAAAGCAAGCTTTGCAGCTGCATATCGGGTGATTATGTAGAATTGAAACAAATATAAAACAAACAAAAAGGAAAGAGTGTTGAAATGGCAGAGAAAATTATAAATATAAATGATACAGAACAGATGATAAACTTATTCGGAACAGATGATGAAAACATTAATGTTATTCAGCGCCAGTATGATGTGGTTGTTTTAAGCCGTGGTACTGACATCAAGATTTCCGGAAATGAGGAAAATGTCGAAAAGGCAGCACAGGCTGTTGAGGCGCTTATGAAAATAGCAAAGACCGGGGAAAGAGTAACCGGTCAGACTCTGCGATATGTGACTTCAATGGTGTCCGACGGAGAGTCAAAGCAGCTTGATAACCTTATCGGTGACGGCGTATGCGTTACTGCTGCGGGGAAGATCGTGCGCCCCCGTACTGTCGGGCAGAAAAAGTATATCGACGACATCAGGAACAATACAATCGTTCTCGGTATAGGACCTGCCGGAACTGGCAAGACTTATCTTGCAGTAGCAATGGCGGCTAAAGCGTTCAAGGCGCATGAAGTCAACAAGATAATACTTACCCGTCCGGCTGTTGAGGCAGGGGAAAAACTGGGATTTCTGCCGGGTGACCTGCAGGACAAGGTTGACCCTTATCTCCGTCCGCTTTATGATGCACTGTTTGATATGTTCGGTGCAGAAAATTTCGCAAAGTACATGGAAAAGGGCATAATCGAGGTTGCACCTCTTGCATACATGAGAGGACGAACTCTTGAGGGTGCTTTCATTATCCTTGACGAGGCGCAGAACACCAC
>JALEVO010000096.1 GCA_022788225.1 Oscillospiraceae bacterium
TTTCGCTCAAGCCTTTTCAAAGGCTGGTGGGGTGCATGGGGCAAAGCCCCTGCTCGCCCTCCGCGGAGGGCGAAACACCTTGCCTGAGAAGCGCTCCGCACGGGGTGAATTTTCAGCCAAAGGCGGTAAAGAGGGGACGCCCTGCAAGAGAGGGCGTCCCCACATAGTCAAGGCATAATTTTTTTGAAATTCACTATTGCAATTTCAGAGATAATATGATATAATTATTCTGTTATATATGGAGATGTATCTAAGTGGTCATAACGAGAACGACTCGAAATCGTTTGAACAGTAACACGTTCCGTGGGTTCGAATCCCACCATCTCCGCCAGCCGGGTGACCCCGGAGGACAATTCGGGCTTCACTTTGTGAAGTCCGTTTTTTTATGACCATGCAGGGGACGGCGTCTTCGACGTCCCCAAAATAAATTAATACATTGATTATCGGGGAGGAAGTTTTGAAAAATATCATTGAGATAAGCGGACTGAATAAAAGCTTCGGCAGTTTAAAAGCCGTTTCAGACCTCAGTTTCCGTGTAAAAGAGGGAGAGCTTTTCGCCTTTTTAGGACTGAACGGTGCAGGAAAAAGCACCACCATTTCTATTATGTGCGGACAGCTTTCCAAGGATTCCGGCAAAATCGTCATAAACGGCACAGACCTTGACAGCGGCACAGATGAGATAAAGAGCGCAATCGGAGTTGTGTTCCAGAATTCCGTACTGGACAAAGCACTTTCAGTATACGACAACCTTGCAAGCCGAGCAGCTCTCTACGGCATTACTGGCAAGGCTTTTAAGCAAAGACTGTCAGAACTTTCTGAAATGCTTGAATTTGCTGACCTGTTAAAGCGTCCTGTAGGCAAGCTATCCGGCGGACAGCGCAGAAGAATTGACATAGCAAGAGCACTGCTCCACAAGCCGAAGATACTCATTCTCGACGAACCGACCACTGGTCTTGACCCGCAGACAAGGCGAAAGGTAAAGGAAGTAACCGATAAATTAAGGCAGGAGGACGGAATGACAGTTTTCCTCACCACCCACTACATGGAGGAGGCCGCCGACGCTGATTATGTTGTGATACTGGAAAGCGGAAAAATCGCCGCAGAGGGTACTCCTCTTGAACTGAAAAACAAGTATTCCGGGGACTTTATCACCCTTTACAATATTGCAAAGACTGACGCCGAAAAGCTGGGACTGCCCTATGAGGAGATTCGTGACGCATACAGAATTGAAGTGCCGGACACCAATGCGGCAACTCAGCTTATCCTGAAATACCCTGAAATATTCACGGATTTTGAAATAACAAAGGGAAAAATGGACGATGTTTTTCTTGCTGTTACAGGACACAAACTGACAGGAGGCGCTGAAAATGAATGAATTATTTATAATCACAAGACGAAACGTCAAGCTGTTTTTCAAGGACAAGGGAATGTTCTTCACATCACTTATAACCCCCCTTATCCTGCTGGTACTCTACTCCACATTTCTTGCAAAGGTTTATCACGACAGCTTTGTTTCCAATCTCCCAAAGAGCATGGATATTGCTGATAAGCTGATAAACGGCTGTGTCGGAGGACAGCTTTTCTCTTCTCTTCTTGCGGTATCCTGTGTAACGGTTGCGTTTTGTTCAAATATGATAATGGTTCATGACAAGGTGACAGGTGCAAGACGTGACCTGACGATATCACCGGTGAAAAACTCCACACTTTCCTTAAGCTACTTTATCGCTTCAGAGATTGCAACACTGATAATAAGCTTTGTTGCTATGGCTGCCTGCCTGCTGTATATCGGAAAGGTGGGCTGGTATTTAAGCGTTACGGATATACTCATGATAGTGGTGGATATTCTTCTGCTTACCCTTTTCGGCACTGCCCTTTCATCAATCATCAATTCGTTTTTATCCTCACAGGGACAGATGTCAGCTGTGGGAACAATAGTAAGCTCCGGCTACGGCTTTATCTGCGGCGCATATATGCCGATTTCCCAGTTTGGCAGCGGACTGCAGAAAGTCCTCTCATTTTTACCGGGTACATACGGAACGTCCCTTTTAAAGAGCCATGCAATGCGTGGAGTATTTGAGGAAATGAAAAATCAGCACTTCCCTGATGACGTTGTAGAGGGTATAAGAGATTCCGTGGACTGCAACGTGTACTTCTTTGATAACGCAGTAACAGACGGCACAAAAATGCTGATCGTCGCTGTAAGCGTTGTGGTACTGATTGCGGCTTATGTTGTTATCAATATGATAAGAGGAAAGAAAACTGTATAAGAATAATCGGCGTTGTGTGAAAACAGCGCTGTTTTTCATTCTATCCGGAAAGTATCTCATCAGCCGTAAGCAGGATAACAGTTACAAACGCAGTTATGTTGTGATTACCGCTAAGAAAAAGAACAGTGAGAATGAATATACCGGTCAAAACCGCAGTAACTTTCTGAATAATATTCAGGTTCAGACTTTTTCTCTCCAGCACTGCTTTTATCATGCACCCTCCGTCAAGGGAGGAATAGGGGAGAAAATTGAAAAGTGCAAGACTAATATTTACCATTGCGGCGTCGTTTATGCCGTAAAGGGAGTAAAGTATAGCAGAAATCAGATTGAAAAGAGGTCCGGAAATAAGGACTGCAAGTTCAGTGCCCAGAGAGATTATGCGGCTTTCACGCTCCATCTGTACGCCCCCTGCCCACAGGGTAAGGCTTTTTATCTTTACATTGAGTATAACAGCGGCAAAACAGTGCCCAAGCTCATGTATAACGCAGGAGGCAATGGCAGTAAAACCAAGGGCAGGGGAACCAATCAAAGAAAGCAGACTGAAAACCAGCAGAAACCCGAAGGTAACAGATACTTCAAGCCTGCAGATACGGAATTTAACCATTAATCATGCGTATTGCCTTAACAACTGCCTTTTCAAATATTTCCTCCGGTTCGCCTCCGGTCATCTCACGGAAACGTCCGGTAAAGCTTTCGGCAAACCCGGGTTTTATAATATTTGCGGCGGCAAGAATAAGCAGTAAAATTATACAAAGAGTAATCTGCATAACAAGTACATCTCCGAAATGTTCGCTCCGTTCACCTCCGCTTTCGTGCTTTGAGCGTACCATATCAATAATATCACCGGATTCCTCACTGGTGATTTTTTTGTCCTCTTCTTCGGATTCGGTTATTTCGTTTGTCATAAGTTCGTCCATTTCAGCACAGCCTTTCCGGTTAAATAATAGCTTTTATATTTCTATTTTGGTATCGCTTTAATTATTCCGGCTGAAAGCAATTTTGTGCAAACCTACAAAAATAATCACTGCTCCCTAATCGACAATATTTTCGCCGGACAGGTACTATAATAAGAATTGTTCAGATAACTTATCGGGGGTGTATATGAAAACCATATATATTGATGTGCTGATAATACTGAATATCTATGTAAACTTTTTTCTGCTGAAAGCCACAGCAAGACTTACTCATACACCGCTTAAAACCTCAAGGTGTGTTGTTTCGTCAGTAATCGGCAGTCTGTTTTCCCTGACGATTTTTCTGCCGGACATGAATTTTCTGATACCTTTAGCAATAAAGCTCGGTGCGGCGGTCATAATCACAGCACTGGCATTCGGCATAAAGGACAAACGGCAGGCATTAAAACTTGTGTTTTTCTTTTACCTTGTCAATTTCATTTTCGGCGGTATAATAATGCTGTTTTATCTGACGTTCAGACCCGGATTCATGGCGTTTGGCAATACATATTTTTATGTGGACTTTTCACTGCTTAGCCTTGTGGTGTTTACCGCCGTTTCATATTTTGCAGTTACAGCGGTACGCCGCCTTATGGACAGGGGCTGTGATACAAAGGGAAAGTATAAGGTAGTGATACGACAGTCGGGAAAGACTGTTTCTGTAGACGCACTTGCTGACACCGGAAACTCACTTGTTGATATGTTCAGCGGAAAACCTGTTATAATTTGCCGGAGTGCAGACCTGCAGGACATTGCTGATTTGCCGTCAGAGCCAGCTGTGGAAAATGCCGAACTGCTTTATAAAACAAACGGACTGCGCTTTATACCCTATTCCACAATAGGAAACACCGGAATGATAGCCGTTTTTTCTCCGGAGGAGATAGTTATCTGCGACTCCGAAAGCGGCAGAACAAAAAAGGTTGACGCAATGATAGGTATTGATGCAAAAGACGTACCGGCTGTTTTCAACCCGAAATTACTATTATAAGAGAGGAAATGTTATAGCATGAAATGGTTAAAGAATATTCTGAATAAAATATACATAAAGCTGTCACGCAAAAGGGAAAGCGGCAATCCGGTGTTTTACATAAACGGTTCAGACACACTGCCGCCGCCCCTTACCAAAGAGGAGGAGGCGCAGGCATTTTCCCAGCTTGAAAAGAACAGTCAGCAGGCGAAGGAGACCCTTATCGTGCATAATTTAAGGCTTGTGGTTTATATTGCAAAGAAGTTTGAATCCTCCGGTGTAGGGGTCGAGGATTTGATTTCCATAGGCACTATCGGACTTATCAAGGCGGTAAATACATTCCGACCGGACAAGAATATCAAGCTTGCCACCTATGCGTCAAGGTGTATCGAAAACGAGATACTTATGTTTCTGCGAAAGACTTCACAGCACAAAAATGAAATATCCATTGACGAGCCGCTGAACATTGACTGGGACGGAAACGAGCTTTTGCTGTCTGATATACTGGGTACTGACGAGGACGTTGTCAACAGGGGAATTGAAAGCGAGGCAGAAAAGGATATGCTGAGAGAGGCGGTGGAAGCACTGGGAGGGCGTGAAAAGCAGATAATGCAGATGCGTTTCGGACTGCTTGACGGAAAGGAGAAAACCCAGAAAGAGGTAGCCGACCTTATTGGTATATCCCAGTCGTACATATCAAGGCTTGAAAAGAAAATCATAAAAAGGCTGAAAACAGAAATGGAGAAGATGTAGTCCGTGACCGGACGGGACAATTCGGGGTTAGTTTTGCGGTAAATTTTTTTCATGGCTCGACAAGCACTCTTACAGTGAAATCTGTAGGGGACGGCGCCCACGACGTCCCGGTGCGTGATCGCACAGGAGTCCGTTACCGAATATCAAAAAATTATCAGTCAATGAATTTTAAAAACATATTGGTCAATAATTACAATAGAAAATATTGTGAGGTATTGGCTATGGCTTATAATAAGGTTGTTATATCAGGAATCAATACATCAAAGCTGACAGTATTAAAGGAGAGCGAGAAGATTGCCCTGCTGAAAGAATATCAGGAAACGGGCAGCAAGGAGGCAAAGGATAAGCTGATAAACGGTAATCTACGGCTTGTGCTTAGTGTTATACAGCGGTTTACCAACAGGGGAGAGGACGTTGACGACCTTTTTCAGATAGGCGTTGTAGGACTTATCAAAGCTATCAATAATTTTGACCTGTCAAAGGAAGTGCGTTTTTCCACCTACTGCGTACCTATGATTGCAGGTGAACTGCGGCGTTATCTGAGGGATTTCAACCATATCAAGGTCAGCCGTTCAATGCGTGACCTTGCATACAAGGCAATGCAGGCAAAAGAGCGTCTTACAGCGCAGCAGCAGAAAGAGCCGACTATTGAGGAGATAGCAAAGGAAGTGGGGGCGGAAAAGTGCGACGTTGTACTGGCGCTTGAAAGTATCAGTGACCCCATTTCCCTCTATGAGCCGGTGTACTCGGATTCCGGTGATACCCTTTATGTTCTCGACCAGATAAGCGATAAAAACGATGTAGAAAGCTGGTTTGACGAGCTTTCACTGCGTGACGCAATAAAGGCGCTCCAGCCCAGAGAGAAGAATATATTGTATCTGCGTTTCTTTCAGGGAAAGACACAGGTTGAAGTTGCCGAGGAAATAGGTATTTCGCAGGCACAGGTTTCAAGACTTGAAAAGGGTGCTCTTGCAAAGGTGAAGGGGCAGATGTAAGAACTTGTTCTGATTGGTTTTCTGGTAATTGTGGTAGAAAGGCTGCGTAGAATACGAGTCTGAATACAGAACCGTGTAAATGGCAATAATACCCACAGAAAAATCTGGAGGTAAATTGTTATGAAAAGAGAACACGGTTTAAGCGAAAAGGAAATGGAACTTGTAAAACTGCTTATGGCAGACTGCCACATCACAGGTGATATTCAGAGTATGTTAAAACGACTGTTTGCTGGAACGATAGAGCAGATGCTCGAAGCTGAGATGGATGAACACCTGGGTTACGAGAAGAATTCAGTTGCCGGAAACAACTCCGGAAACAGTCGGAACGGGTA
>JALEVO010000111.1 GCA_022788225.1 Oscillospiraceae bacterium
AATTACAACTTTATTGTTTGTACCCGCAACTTTTGCAGGAGTATCCTTAACAGCTGCTTTCAGTGCTTCAAGACTTTTTTCAGAGCCGTCAAAAACTATTGTAAACTCTTCAGAACCGATAAATTTACTGAGTTCTTCATAAATACCATTCCAGCGCACGTTTTTTACAATGAAAGGATAGAGCCAGTCGGCAATATCACGTCCTTCAATACGTGAAGTGTCAAATTTTTTTGAATCATATGTGATTGATACCTGTTTTAACGTATCATCATAAGTAATTTTTACAATTTTAATCATAGATATATACTCCTTTTATCATCTGATGATAAATACTATTTACCACGATCAACTTAATTATACCATATAATTTCATTAGTGTCAAATACTATTTACCAGATATTTGATTTCCAGTATTTCTTTCCATACATTTTTAACCTGATTACATTAATAATATATCATTAAATATTTCAGTTTTGTAAAAATGAGTTTTCTATGTGATTATAAAAAATTATCACCTTCATCATGTTACAGAGGTGATGTGTTTTGTTGAAATTAGTCTGATAATGTAGTATAATATAAATAACTTAACGAGGAGGGATAGCATGAAACAGGCATTGCAGGAAAACACTGAAATAACACTTTGCGAAACCGGAACAGATAAACAGTTCTCTTTTAAAATTATCAATATTATCGGAATTGGAGCAAGCTGTATTGTTTATACTGCTTCGTATACTGATTCAGAGGCTAATACTTTTACTGTACGCCTTAAAGAATGCTATCCTTCAGGTCTTGAAATCACAAGAAACAGTGCAATGGAGCTTATTGTTCCCGAAAAATGTAATGACGCTTTTGAAAAATATACACAACGGTTTACCGACGGGTATCGCAGACAGCTGAAATTTCGTCAGAATCTCGAAAGTATGAACAGTATCAGCAATATTCAGGGAATTTTTGAGGGCAATAACACAAAATATATTGCAATGAGCTGTCAGAACGGTATCAGCATTGATGAGGCTGATTTGTCGCTTTATGATATTTTCCGTGTGCTTAAAGCAGTTACAGTTCAGATTGATAGCTTCCACAAAAACAATTTTCTCTATCTCGACCTTAAACCGGAAAATGTTATCCTCTATCCTGAAACGCCGGAGCTTCTAATGCTTTTTGATTTTGACAGTGCAGTTAAAATCCACGAATTGAGCAGAGAAAATCTGTCTTTTACTGAGAAGTGGTCTGCTCCGGAAACTGTTCAGAAAAAAACGAAAAATATAGGTGTGCGTTCTGATGTTTACACTCTCGGAGCACTGCTTATGTATATGCTTCTGGGAAGAAATCCGGAGCTTACAGACCGCCGCAGAAATGCAGACTGGAGCGATGAATTTCAGAATAGTCTTCTTGCCGATGAAAGTCCGGAAACAAAGCGAATGGTGACGGGAATTTTCAGAAAAACTTTATCTGCCAATCCGGACAGCCGTTACAGCTCATGCAGTGAACTGCTGGAAGTTATTGAACCGTTTATACAGTCATTTCAGCAGCAGAAACCGTACCTTAAAACAGTTCTTCCCCTTGGCAGCAATTACTTCTGCGGACGTGACATGGAGATTTCAGATATACATAATATTCTAAATACAGAAACCAATTTACTCGTTCTGCATGGTATAGGAGGTATTGGTAAATCTGAACTGGCAAAGCATTATGCAATGAAATACTCCGACAGCTATGATGCTGTTATTTTTGTGAGATATAACGGTAGTATTATTGAAACTGTGGCAAGTGATTCCGGGTTTCCGGTTGTAAACTGCAAACGCTGTGATGATGAAAGTGATGAGGATTATTTCAAAAGAAAAATCAGTATTCTGCAAAAAATCTGCACTCCCCGTCATCTTGTTATACTCGATAATTTCGATACTGATGAATGTGAAAACCTTGACGAGCTGACATCATTAAACTGCAAATTCCTTATTACTTCAAGGGTCGATTTTGAAGGGATTTTTCCGCAGTACGAAATAGGAGTACTGAAAGATATCAACAGTATTCTTAGTATTTTTGACCATTATTGTGAATCTGAATCCGATAAATATACAGAAAAAATCATTTATGCCCTTGAGGGACACACAATGGCTGTAGGACTTGTTGCAAGGCAAATCAAGCTTTTAAATAAATCTTCAAAAGAAATGTATGAAATGCTTTGTGAGAATGGTATTTCAAGCAGTGATGAAAAGGTAAAGAACTTCAAGGACGGCTCGCTGAAAAGCAAATCAGTAATTGTACATATGAAAATCATGTTTGATGTGTTCAGTCGTTCGGAGGAAATGAGAAATCTTCTGTGCTATATGGCAATGATAGGTAATTCTCCGGTCAGCAGAGAGAAAGTAATCTCACTTTGTGAATTTGATGCTGATGAAGTATGTATTCTCAACAGGGCAGTCAGGGAGGGCTGGATTCAGGAAAACGGATATATATTACAGGTACATTCACTTATTACAGAGGTGCTGATAAGTCAGCTTGATCCTGATGTTGAGAAATACTGGAGACTTGAAAAGAATATTACAGAAACTGCTGAAATACTTGATACATTATGCGCTGACGAACGGCATTTATATGAAAATATCATGTTACATATGGCTGAGCATATACATGGGGAAAAAGCAATACTCATATACTTTTTTAAAACTGCCGCAAAAGTTTGTGAAGAAAGGTGTGACTATGCAAGGGCAGAAGAATATATTCTTAAATATATGGAAATGTCAGAAGAATATCATTCGAATGATACGACGCAGTATCAGTATGAGTATTTATTACTGGCTGATCTTGCACGCAGACAGGGAGAAAATAAACGTGCTGATTATTACATGAGGAAAGCTGAGGAAGTTATTTCAGAAAATGAAATATTAGAGGAACAGCAGTTACAGAGTTATCTGGACATGGATTATGAATCTTCAGTTGAACAGGCTCTTCAGATGCTTGACAATGCCAGAACCAGCAGAGATTACTATAATGCATACAGTGCTCTTGCTCTTACAGAAGAATCTTACGGCGGAGATACTGATAAAATCAAGGAATACGGAAGGGAAGAGTTGAAATATGCAAAGATTCTTCTTGAAGAAAACAAGGATAATAATGCGGAAACCTTGATTTCATTATCGGAAGATATTGCACTGGCATATCTTCACTGCCATGAACCTGATAAAGCAGTAACAGTAATGGAAAAAGTAGTAAAATTCATGGAAGAAAATTTGCTTTCTGATAATGTTGACGCCATAATATCTTTTCTTCTTCTCGGCAAATGCTATGCTTTTGCGGGTATGACAGATAATATGCTTGAAGCTATGAAATGTGGAATAGAAATTATTGAACGCCATTTTGATTTTGCTCATCCGAAACGGATTGAGTATTACAGGCTTTGTTGCAGCGTGTTCAGTGCAGCATACCTTATCAATGAGGATGATATTTTTATTGCTGAGCAGATAAGCCTAATGAAAAAAATTATTTATATACTTGAAGAAATGGAAGATTATGAGGAACTTGCTGCAACTGAAATAAATTATGCCAATCTGCTCTTAACGACTGGTGATGATGAAGAATGCATAAAACATATGTTTAAAAGTCTTAAATATTATGAATCTGTTTTTGACGAAAATGCTCCCGAATTGATTATTCCACTAATGGAAATATGGCAAAATCTGTTGCTATGCGGATACTCAGATTATGAGGAAATATTCAATCGCACAATAAAATTATGTAAGGTTAACGGACTGGAAAATTAAGCTGAAGAAAACAGAAATTTGCTGTATAATATGATTAATGATATTGATGAGTATAAATGAAGGTGATTTAATGGATATAGTACATATAGCTGTTGGTGATTATCCCCGATACGAATCACTTCTTTTACAGCGTGAACAGCTGAAAAAGGAAGCACAGCTTTACAGACGGGCATATACAAGAGAGTTTGGTGAACTTATAAACTTATTGTTTGAAAAAAAGATATGTTGTATTGAACTGAAAAAATCTATAGCTTTCTGTCAGATTGCAAAAAATCACGGAGAAATTCCGAATGTTTCTGAAATGCATAAGTATGTCGAAAAACAGATGACTGCGTATAAAGAGCAACTTGAAGAAATGTTGAAAGAATACAATGATTCTAAACTTGATGTCTATATAAACCCGGAAGATATAAAAGAAATTAAAAGTCTGTATAGAAAGATTGCCAGACACCTGCATCCGGATATCAGTCCTTTGACTCAGCAGCATCCTGAACTAATGGAATTATGGATGAGAGCTTCATCTGAATATAAATGCAATGATCTGAAAATGCTTCAGGAAACGGATTTCCTTGTTCAGCAGGTCTTGAACCAGTATGGCAATCAGTCTATCGAAATAGTTATACCTGATATACAAAGCAAGATACTTGAACTTGAAAAAGAAATTCATACCATTGTATCTACTGAACCATACAGCTATAAAACTCTGCTTGAAGATGAAAAAACAACAAAAGCGAAAAAACAGGAACTGGAAAATGAACTTATCCAATACAAAATATATGAGGAGCAGCTTCATAAGCATCTTGAAATTTTAATGCAGTAAGGAGAAAAAATCTTATGAACGAACTTGTTAATGTGGGAAGAAATGAACTTATTACTGCGACAGAGAATAATAAAATAGGTGAACTTCTTAAACCGCTTATCAATGAAATCCACCTGTTTGATACATATGTCGCCGGAACTACGTATCTTTCTGATAAGTCAGTTTTAGACAAAATAAAAAAAGGTGATAATTTATTTCTTCAGCGTGAAGATAATAAATTTGACAGTAACGCAATACTGATATTTACTGAAGACAAGCACAAACTTGGCTATATTCCCGAACGTGATAATATTATTTTTGCCCGTTTAATGGATGCTGGCAAAATGCTTGATGCAAAAATCAGTAATATTGAAGTTAAAGGTACTTTTCATAAAATCAGTATTGGTATTTATTTAGTGGATTTTTAGAACTTGTTCTCATAGGCTATTGCACATATATTTCCGGCAAATTTGTCTGATAACTGCGTTAAAAATTCTTGCCATACGCCAGTATGCCTGCAAATTTTTGCCTTGTTCTCAGTCAAATTATGCTCGAAAATATATGCACAAATCCTATGAGAACAAGTTCTTAATCTTAAGGAAACACTGATTAAATATGGTGTGCATATTGCACAGTCAGTTTTTTTCGGCGAATTGCATAGGAATTTCGCAGGTATACTGGCGTATGTCAAGAAATTATTGTATGCCATGTGCTGCTGTCAAAACCTTTAATTGTTCCGCATACAGCAGCTTGTGCATTTTTATAGAGTTCCCATATACCATTAGGATATATCTGAATGGAATAGCCATTCTGGGCAGTTCCTGCGTCCAGTTCCGCCGTCAGATACCGCACACCAAAGGAAACATAATTTTCCTGTGAAGTATCTGCAAACTGAAAATCAATCTCAGCGGAGTAATTGCTCCATCGGTCATCTCCAAGAGATGTGACAGGATTGGGGGTGCCCCGCAAACGCCAGTCAGTGGGTTTGTTGTCTGCATTGATCATCTGCATCAGTACCTTGTTTCCATCGACTTCTGCAACTTCAAATGCTCCGCCGTAATCTGTGGTATAACGTGGTGCATTTCCTCTGGACAAAAGAAAACTGTCCTCATATTCAAAGTTGTCGCTGTAATTCGCATTCAAAGGGGTATTCTCGTAATTGCACCGGGAAATGGATGTATCAGCCGTTTTATCGAGGGTTGTGACTGTAACAATGGAATAAGGTTTGACCTCAATTGAGTAGGCATAGTCATTTTCAGTCTTTACAGGCAGGTATGTTCCGATATTCTGGAAATAGTTGGCATCATAATCCTGTCCCTCATCCGGACCTCTTGTTTCCCAGATGGATATTGGCACGGCTGCTTTCTCCATATTTTTAAGAGTAAAGGTATAATTTCTTGCGGCATCACTGTCGTTGCAGTTTACAATGGAATAATCTCCGGTTTCAGGATCTGTTGCTGTCATATAGTTATTGGTGGTATCGGAAATAGAATGATTTTCTGCACCATCCCCATAGCAGGCACTATCTACAAAACGCCAGCCGTTTTCCATAAAATGCGTGAAATGAGCTGATGTCCAGATGCCGCAGTCTGCCTCATAATAGCCACTCCATGGATTCTGCGCACTGATCAGCGATTTCGGGAAAAATTTTGCGCCGGAATAATACGCAGCAACTGCCGGCTGATATTCATACATGGTCATTCTGCCATTGTAGTAGCCATTGATGATACGATTGCAAACGTCCAGTGCACCATTTGTTCCATTAATACCGCTGCCGCTGCTTGTCACTGCAAGTTTTGCAACAACAGCCGGAGAGATTCCCTCTGTATACCAGATTTCCTTGCCGTAATCATGGTTCAGTGTTTTTGCTGCATCACTGGCATGGGTATTATAGTGCTCTCCAAGAATGTCAACAGCATCTCTCAGCGATTCGTTTTCCATCATGGCATCAGCAATATTCCATGAGCCCACTTCGTCAGAGGCAACAATTTTAATTTTTCCATAGTCATATCGGCTATCTTCTTCATGTTTCAGCCTATCCGAAAAATAAATGATCCAATCAGCATCCACTTCGGCAGGTTCATTTCCGTCGGCGCTGATGTGGGTGAATTTTATCCCGTATGTATCATAAGCACTGTCGATTGCTGCTTTATACCATTTATACCTTGCTTCAAATCCTGATTTCTGATTATTTGCAAAGGCATCTGTCACCCATTTCGGCTCGCCCCAGCGAAGTAAATCCACCGTAATATCAGGATTGATGGACAGTGCATCCGCAGCAAACTGAAAACCTGCGCCCCTTGTAACATCTGCTGGCTCATCTTCTGCACGCATAATAGACGGTTCTGTTCCGGAAGAAGAATTGACATCTGTACCGAACTCAATTTTTACATGGGTCAGTCCGGCACCATAATCCGGCTGAAACAGCAGCTTCATGATTTCCCAGTAAGCATCAGGATTTTCTGCTTTATAATCCAGAAGAAGCCGGGAGGAATTATTTGCACTGACTGCCCCCAATCCCCGATATACCGTACCATCATCCATATTGACAGTATTTCCGTCAATTGTAATTGCCTGATAATCAGAATTAACTGATGCAGATGGAATATTTTCTTCTGCCTTTCGGGAATCTTCTTTATTTTCTGCACATCCTGCTGCCATGACAGAAAGAATCACTGCGGAGATAGCCGCAGCCGCAATCTTTGTAAACTTCATTGTCTTCATCCTTTCCAGTAAAATACTACACTCATTCTACTGAAATACAAAACAAATTACAATAAAAAATCTGCTTATAATAATAGAAAATCTGCTGTAAACTTGTTGCTGAATCAAGACAGGTATGCTATAATATGATCAGAGAGGAGTGGAATGTATGGCAATCATCGAACACGCAAAATATTACAGCAATGAAATATACAATGTCAGTCATTCTCATACTTCGTGCGAATTGATTTATCTTACAGAAGGCAGCTTGCATATCGTGACTGATAAGGAAGAATATACACTGCATAAAAATGATATGGCACTGATCAAAAGCCGTCAACACCATACAATTACTGTTTCGTCAGAAAAAACAAACTGCCGTTATATTGCCTTTCTCAATCCATGGGAATTGAAAAAGCAGCTTGTTCGTCCGGATTTATTTGCTATGCTGACAGATAAAAGCACGAGCGGCATGATATATGTAAAAAATGTATCCAATGCCAAAATCCATTTTGATGAGATGACAGACATTTTTCTGCTTCATTCTAATATTTATGCAGAACTTGGAACAGTTCTCCGGCTGCTTTCAATGTTTTACCGTATTTCCAAGCTGGAACAAGTACCAGTTGCCCATGCTGGAAAACAGCTGGCAGAATCAGTCCGAGTATACATAGAAGAGCATTTTTCAGAAAATGTCCGCATCAGTGATCTTGCTTATCATCATTTTGTCAGTCCTGGTTATCTTACTCATGTATTCAAATCAGAAACCGGAATGTCTCCCAGAGCGTATCTGTCGCATATTCGCTGTACCAGGGCATATGACCTGATTCTGCATACCAATATGAAATTTGCGGAAATCTCTGATGCAGTGGGCTTTTGCTGTTCCAATGATATGTGCAGGAAGTTACGGGATTACTATGGCCTGACGCCTTCAGAAATACGATTCGGCAAGTCCATTTCATAGTTATTTACAAACAATCTTCGACATAAATCAGTTAATCAGATTACGATTCTGTCACTTCTGCTTTATTCTATCTCAGTCTGATATAGAGGTCAGGCATAGTAAGGTATACAATACAGGTATTTGTTATTTTTACGGAACAGGTGTATAATTTAAGTACAGTATTGCTCCCCCAATAAAAACGAAACAGGAGATGATAACATGAAATATACAAAACTCGGAAAGAGTGATTTGAATGTATCAAAAATATGCCTTGGCTGTATGGGTTTCGGAAATCCGCAAATGGGACAGCACAGCTGGATTGTCGGTGAAGAAGACACTCGTACAATAATAAAGCGTGCTCTTGATTTAGGCATAAACTTTTTTGATACGGCAATTTCATATCAGAACGGTACAAGTGAGCAATTTGTCGGCAGGGCACTTCGTGATATGGCAAAACGTGATGATTATGTGATTGCCACAAAATTCACTCCACGAACACAGGACGAAATAGACAACGGCATAAGCGGTGTAAAACATATCGAAAATTATCTCGATAAAAGTCTTGAAAATCTCGGCATGGATCACGTTGACCTCTACATCTATCATATGTGGGATTATCATACGCCCATGGAAGAAGTAATGGAAGGTCTGAACAATGCAGTGAAATCGGGAAAGGCAAGATATATCGGTATCTCCAACTGTTTTGCATGGCAGCTGGCAAAGGCAAATTATTATGCACGCTCAAAAAACTACCCGGAATTTGTCAGTGTTCAGGGACATTATAACCTTATCTTTCGTGAAGAGGAACGTGAGATGCTCCCGTTCTGCCGTGAGGAAAATATTGCTGTTACGCCATACAGTGCCCTTGCAGGAGGAAGACTTTCAAAGCGTCCCGGAGAGAGTTCAAAACGTCTTGAGGAAGATAGCTACGCAAAATTCAAATACGATAAAACCGCAGAACAGGACGGTGAAATTATCCGCCGCACCCAGATTGTCGCAGACAGATATGGTGTGTCAATGACAGAAGTTGCACTTGCATGGCTGATGACCAGAGCAACTTCTCCAGTTGTGGGAGCGACTAAGCTTTCCCAGCTTGACGGACTTGCCAAAGCCACAGAACTGGTTCTTTCGCAGGACGATATATCTTATCTCGAAGCACCGTATGTTCCCCATGAGCTTGTAGGAGTAATGGCACAGAACGGCAGACAGTAAGCAGGAAATGCTATGTTTTTTCCGACAAAACATTGATTATTTTCTGCACGTCTCCCGAATATTAGTTGCCTTGTATGAAATTCTATAAAGACAAATATGGCAGATTATGAAAAAACAGACAGATACTTATATCTGCCTGTTTTTTGTTTCTTTGACACAATTCTTTGGAATGCAGCAAAAACTCAATTATATTAGCACTTAGAAAACAGTTCAGGCTAACCAAACCAAGACTATCTCCTCCGGAATTATCAAATGTGCTTTTTAAAAAAATTTTTTATTCATTCATATTTATCAAACCATTTTTTCTCCCACCAGTTGCCAAATGTGCGGGCGGCACACTCGCAGCAATAGCGGATTCCCTTTTTCATTACACGGAAAATTCCCCACATACCGGATTCCACATCCCATTTCAGCGAACCGGAACGATACAGATAATCTCCCGGATATTCAGATGCACCGTTTTCAAGTTCAATGTTGTAAACACCGCCAACGCTGACTGCACCCTGTACGGAAATTCGTGTAGAAAATGGGTCATAAGGCTGTGCAAGCCAGTTATGACCGTGCAGTACAAAGCTGATATTTCTCGGTTTATCTGCCGGCATTAGATAGCGGATAATGACACGTTCACCTGTATATGCCTGTAAAAGCGGCGTTGCAGGGTCACCGTGAGCCTTTGAACTGAACACTCGATAACAGGAACTCGTTTCAGCCTGTTGAAAAAACGCTCTGAACGGTAGTTATAACCCTTTTCGCCTGTGTCCTCATGGTCAACTCCGCCGTGTCCGGCATCTTCGCTCTGCTGTGCAGTTTTTATCAGATTACCTTCGTAATCCAGCAAACGGATTCCATTATGCGCAAACAGAACAAATTCCCGGAATGTTTTCACGCCCGGTGCAGTAATAACCGCCTGTTCGCTGAAATTTTCTTTTCTGCCGATGAAACTGCTGTAATGCTTTGCGGCAGGTGGTTCTATTATAATTGCTCCGAACAAACCGTGATACCTTTGATTACGCAGGTCGCCAAAGGAATTCAGCATACAGGTTCCGTATTCTTTATCCGCATACCACAGATATCTGATACATTCACCGGGAGCGACAGTCTGCTCCGGTTTGTTGTAACCCACGTTTACACCTGCGTCACATACCGGACAGCGTTTCAGAAACTGCGGACTCAGCGAAACTCTGTCAGACGGACAATGCTCCATATCCAGCGGTACAGAAGGATAGTCATGATATAAAACTGGTTTGTCAAACATATTGTGCAGCGTGACCTCAATCCACTCTCCTGCGTTTGCACGGAGTATCAGCGGTTTAGGTTTTTCTCGTCCGCAATTTACTTCCTCTGCCTGTTCAAGAGGAACAAACAGCATACCCTCGGGGTCATGGTCACCATAGCTGTTATATTCAATATCCGTCTAGATTGCCGCAACTTCAAACCTGCGTATCTTTGCTCCCTTCGGCGGACATTCCGGAAACGGCACAGGCTTGTTATGATTGCAAAGCGGAAGCAAATGTTTCTGACGACAGCGGTGCGCTCTTATAATGCCCCACAGACCGAGCCATACATCATCAATACCGCCGAAGTAATACAGATAATCTCCTGCACCGTAATACTCGTCAACACGAATATTGAAAGCTTCTGAAATACCGATTGTCTGTTCTGCAACAATTGGTGAAACAGGGTCGGTGATTTCCTTTCGCCATGACATACCATTGATATTGAATGCGTGCTGTTCCTCATGAGCACCGTCCAGCAGACGAATTACCATAGGGTCGCCAGAATAGGTTTCCAGTATGGGTGTTGCAGGGTCACCGTATTTTCGTGAACTGAAAATGTGGGACGGGTCATTCTTTTTTTCAGACGTTCCCGCATCGGCTCGCAGCGATAACTTATTCCCATAACTCCCGGGTCATCATCAGAGCCGGGATGCTCCGGCGGATTCAATGGCTTTCCGTCCTTATCAAACAGCAACGCAAAGTCATGAACGAACATGGCAAATTCACGGTAGGATTCACCGTTGGCTTTCTTTATGATGGCATTTGCACCGCTTTTCAGAGGTTTGCCATTCTTTGGATTCAGGAATACTGAACCTGCTGGTTCAATGAGCAATGCGCCGAACATACCATGCTGCTGATGAGAATTCGCAAACAGGTGGTCATGGAAGAAGACTGTATTCAGTTCCTCGTTGGCAAAGAAGCGCTCTATCAGTGTTTCGTATTTTCTTGCACCTGCAATATTGTTCCAGCCGTTTGCCGCACCGTCCGATACAATAGTATCAAACTTCACAAGGTGAATGTGAAATCCCACAATATCAGTCAGTGTTTTCAGCTGAAATTCATTTTCCTCTATAAACTCAGGCAGCAGATTGGTAAGCCGGATTTCAACACAGTCACCTGCATTTGCACGGATAACAAGTGGTTCGGGACGAATTTTTCCGCTGTTTACTTTTTCAAGATAATTTTCAAGCGTTCCATGGCGTTCAATTTCCTCTTTCAGAACAAAAAATCTGCCCTGTGGGTCATGCCAGCCATAGCGGTTATAGGTGATTTTTGCCTGCACAACGGCAAGTTCAAACACTCTTACATCTTTCGGACATTTGCAGGGACAGGTTTCTGAATACAATGCGCCGGGAACAAAATCCGGAACAAAATTTTCTTCTTCAAGAGGTGTCGGATCAATAACATTTTCACCGTTCTTATCCAGAATTCCCAGAGGCGGCTGCAGCGGACGTTCACCGGGTTCTCCATTGATAAAATTCGGATATCCGGGGTGAAGTCTATCCTTTTTCGGGGGACATGGGCGGTCTTTCAGCGGCATGAGCCGTTCTATCGGCGTACCGTCAGGCAGTTCTCCTGTTCCGTCCTCCAGTCTGTCAAAAATACGCCATAACGTCCACATTCCCTCGTGGAAATGGGGATAGAGATTACAGTGAAAAATAACATCGCCGATAGTTCGGGTAAGACTGCCGGCACCATACAGAATATCCAGCGTAAAGCATTCCTGCGGACTGATAGAAGTAGAATCAATTATCGTGGATTTCGGGTCGTCCGGTTCAAGCTTCCACTGATGATTGTGCAGATGGAAAACATGAGTTTCCTTGATACCGCCGTGTATCAGTCTGATTTTTGCAGGGTCACCTGCGTATGCTCTTAAAATCGGCGGTGCAGGGTCACCATACGGCCATGAACTCATGGAAATATCTTCGCCTGTCACTACATGATGCATCTCATCAAGAGGAGGTCTGTTGCGCATGGGTTCGCTGCGGTAGCTGATACCTGTTGTTCCGTTGGGCAGACCCGTATGAGGGTCAACCGGTTGCTGACCGTCCTTGTTTTTTATCTCAAGTTCATCGTGTAAGAAAACTGCATATTCACGGAAAGACGGGTGAACCGGATTGTAAATAT
This sequence comes from Oscillospiraceae bacterium, assembly GCA_022788225.1. Classification (GTDB taxonomy): domain Bacteria; phylum Bacillota; class Clostridia; order Oscillospirales; family Ruminococcaceae; genus Porcipelethomonas. The sequence continues at coordinate 12,826 of JALEVO010000111.1, forward strand.
CCGCAAACAGTCCGCTTTCAGTTTCTTCTCCTGTTATAGGGTCAAACCATCTGGACTGGGGCTTTTCAACGATTATTGCACCGAACAGTCCGTGGACATTAGTCCCTTCCTCACTGCTCCTTGCATCTCCTAAATCAGAGAACAGATAAACTCCCTCTTTTTCCGCATACCACACATACTGAATAAAATCATCTGTTGTGGTATCCGGATTGTTTCCTACATTTGCACCGTCCGAAGTCAGAACATCATACCGCAGTCCCTGAACGTGCATAGACACTCGTCTGCCAAGGCTGTTATAAAAATTGATGTGAATTTCATCTCCTGCATTGGCTCTGATGACAAGGGGCTGTACTTCCTTATAAGGCTGCGGAGGATCCATTTCAAAGTATTCTCTTGCCTTTTGCTGAATGCGGTCTGAATCCTTTCGCAGTACATAAAGCATACCATTCGGGTCGTGGTCGCCGTATTTGTTATATACGATAGGAATGGATATTACCTCTATATCAAAAGTTTTGACAAATGTTTGCTTCGGATAGTCCGACAAATTTGTCACTACTGAAAACTCCTTTCAAGTTAAATTGAAATATATACTATTTCATTTCAGTATATGACGGATTTGTCCGATAGGTTACATTAAGGAAAACCTTTAAATTAACGGTTGTTATCGTTTGATGATTGTCGGAAAATGCTTATTTTATGAGGAATCAAGAGAACATTTATCATATACAATTTACCCGTAGGAAGAAGTTTCTGGGATAATCAGCGGGAGATTTCCAGTTTAGCGGTCGCAAGGGAAAATTATTGTATATTCTGCTTTGAACAGCAAGCTTCTTTTTAAATCATCAAATTGTTTTTATCTTTGCAAATTAACTGTAACATAGGTTTTGCTTTTCCGATACTATTTTTAAATTATTGTCACTCTTATGTTGCAAATCTACAATAGAATTCAAGAAATATATACAGAATCTATTGACTTTGATGAAGTTAAATGATATAATATGAAAAGGTTTATACCATATTAAAAAATATATTAAATTACTAAGGGGGAATCTGAATGAAAAAGCGCATTATGGCTGCCATCACAAGTTGTATCATGGCAGTTTCCATGCTACAGGTTATGCCTGTGACAGTTAATGCTGCCGATGAGTATCTCGTCCGTGACAAATGGGGCTACTGCACCACGGCAAATTACGTAGAATCGGAGCATTTTGTTATCTTCTATGGTAACAACGATACAACAGGACAGGTAAACGATGCCTTTCTCCAGCGTAATCTTGATGATTATGAAAAGCTGTGGCATTGTTACAGTGAGTATCTTGGTATGGATAACATGAACGTTGATATCTACGGTAAGAGCACGCAGAAGTACAAAACAAATGTCTACCTTACCTATACCGGACTTGACCAGTATCCCGACGGCTGGGCATTTATGAGCGCTGAAGACGGATATGGTATTGAGATAATCAGTCCTAACGCCATGCTGGACGATTTGACTATTGCTCACGAGTTTGGTCATGTTGTTACAATGCAGCAGAAAGCATGGGTAGATCAGGATATTACCGGTGCATGGTGGGAGGCAACTGCTAACTGGTTCCGTGAAATGTACCTTGGCAGCGATTACTACACTGGTTCAGTCCAGACCTGCTGGTTCGAGCCTTATATCCGCAATATGAGTCTTACCTTGCCCCACGGACGAAACTACTATGAGGTATGGCCGTTCATGGTTTACATATCCTACAATCCCGATAATCTGCCGGGTCTGGGTATTGACTGCGTAAAACGTATCATCTCCGAGGCTCAGCCGGGTGAATACCCATTTGACACAATAACACGTCTTTTCGGCACTGATGCTCAGACTGTATTCGGACACTACGCTAAGCGAATGGCGACATTTGATTTCGGTGCTCAGGAGGCATATCAGAGCGAGTTCAGCAAAAAACTGGCACAGTCACCTTTCTACTGGAATCTGTTCTACACTGTACTTGAAGAAGGTGACAACGGCTGGCTGGTATCTCCGCAGGAAGATGCTCCTATGCAGTCAGGAATAAACGTGATTCCGCTCAATATTATAGGTGATTCTGTCACCGTTGACTTCAAAGGTCTTTCCAACGACTCCAGTGCCGCATGGCAGGCGTGTATAGTCACAGTTGACGGAAACGGAAATGAAACCTACTCCGATCTCTTTGGCAGCGGCGAATCTGCAACAGTTTCTGCAAACGGGGCTGTTTCGGCATATCTTACAGTTTCTGCAATGCCGGAAACTCTTTATAAAGTCAATGCTTTCCATAAGGACAATGTTTCGTCATACAAGTCAGGTGATGAGCGCCGCAGATATCCTTATGAAGTGAAGATAACAGGCGCATCGGTTCAGCAGTCCGGAGGTTATACAAAGAGTGCGGGTCATACCCACTCCAACGGCGGAGGCTGGGTTGCAGACAGCGCAAGGGTCGATGATTCGGTATATGTAGGGCCCGATGCAATGGTGCTTGGAAATGCTTCACTGACAGGAAATGTCCGTGTTGAAGATCATGCAATAGTTGCCAACAGCACTACTGCTTCGGACAATGTTGTGATAAGCGGTCATGCCGTTGTTGACGGAGGCGGAATGATCTATGATAACGGCTGGATATTCGGAAGTGTAACTCTCAGCGGAAATGCAGTTATCGGCGACAGCGCAGTTGTAACCAATTCATGCAAGGTTTCGGGCAATGCAAAAGTACTGCAAAAGGCATACCTTGCAGATGCTGTCACAGTCAGCGATAATGCTGTAATAAAGGGTATGTCCTATGTTTACGGTAAGGGTGTTTATTCCGGCACGGCGATACTCGACGGTGATTATTCCAACGAGCAGACTAAGGACAGCGGAGTAGGCTTCGGTTGGCTGGATGATTATGGCTGGCACGATACTGAGGATGGCTATGTTGCGGCATACGACTTCGCAGAAAATACATCTGCATGGGCACAGGATAAATATGCTGCTACAAATGCACTCCAGAAAGGAGCGCAGTGGCAGTCTGAGCGTACTTCCGCAAGCGGCGTTATGAATTTTGACGGTACAGATGATTATGTTGAGATTGATGATTCTGTATTCAGAAACAATAATTTGCAAATAAGTCTGGGAGTGCTTTGGAAGGGCGGTACTGCAAAACAGGAGCTTTTCCGGTTTGGCGACGAAAATGCATACATGAGCTTTACTCCCTCTAATGAAAACGGCGTGGCTGAATTTACAATAACCGACGGCAATACTTCCGAAAAGCTGACTGCTTCCGCTGCTCTTAGCAAGGGCGAGTGGAGCAAGGTTACAGTTCGTATCATTGACGGCATGGGTACTCTCCTTATTAATGGCGAAACAGCAGACAGCAAGTCTTTAAGCCTTACTCCGATTGCGGTTATGAGTGCAGCGGAAAATGATTTCGGATATCTCGGAAAGGGCTTTGACAGCAACAATTTCAAGGGCGCTGTTGACTATATTAATTTCTATTTCAAGGAAACTGCAGAGCCTCAGACCAATTACTTCGGCAGCGAAGAAGCTGACGATACCGATCCTGTTTCGGGAAAGGTGCGCGGCGACGTTAATGCGGACGGAAAATTCGATATTTCTGACCTTGTTATGATGCAGAAATGGCTGCTCGGAAGTGGTGAACTTACTGACTGGCAGGCTGGTGATCTTATTGAAGATGCGAAAATAGATGCTTTTGATATGATAATGATGAAAAGACTTATTCTGACTCAGTAAATATCATTCGTTCATTTAGTATAAGGGTAAAATCAGAAAAAGCGACTGTGAACTTTTAGACTTGAGCACAGCCGCTTTTGATGTTAAACGGAGGAAAAAATGGAATGTATTGAACATAATACTGTTTCCTCCGGAGCAGTTCTGGAGAGATAATATATGATAAGATTAGAAAAAACATTTTTGGAGGTACTGTACACATGAAAAGATTTATAAAAAGAGCCGTAATTTCTGCAATATCAGCGGCAATTGCCGTTACATCTTCTGCTTCAGTTTATAGCAGTTGTACTGCTTTTGCGGAATTCACTTCAAATACTGTAATAAGCCGTGACTGTCCGGCTTATTCTTCCGCCGGCACTGGTTCGGCTTCATCTGCAAATGATAAATATTACTATTCTTTCTGGAACAGTTCTGCTCCCGATTACCTTGCCTATGATCTTTCAGAAGTTCCGGAAAATCAGCGTGAAAAAGTAATAGCAGTCTGGTACAATGCAACCGGACAGTTTGACTATACGGTGGTTAACGGCAGTTCAAATGGAATGCCGTCAGATTATACAATTGAAGTTAATGCTGCCGATGGAGGAACTTACCCGGAAGATGGCTGGGAGGTAATTGAAACTGTAAAGGATAACACATTGCACTCACGTCAGCATGTTGTTGATATGAGCGGATACAACTGGATAAGAATGAATATCACCGGAAGCGATGGAAAAACAGGCGGATATACGTCAATAAATATGGATATACACGATGTATCAGACGGTATTTCCGACAGCTGGATTTTTTACGGAGATTCTATTACAGCCTGCGGTATGATGAATTGCTACGGTACGGGATTTGCCGAATTTGTAAATCAGATTGACAGCAAATATTTTCCGATTCAGGAAAATGGCGGAATCGGAGGTATAAGAAGTTCAGACGGAGCTGCAAATATTGAGCGCTGGCTTGCGGCTTTTCCGGGAAAGTATGTAAGTATTGCTTATGGAACGAATGACGCATGGGGCAATCCGTCAGCTACGGAGCAGTACTATGAAAACACTGCATATATGGTTGAAAAAATACTTGAGGCTGGAAAAACACCGATTGTTCCGAAAATACCATATGCAACAGAGCCTGCTGTAGGGGATAATGTTCCGGCATATAATGAAATGATAGAAAAAATTTATGAGAATTATCCCGAAGTTGTAAAGGGTCCGGATTTTTATACTTTTTTCTATGAAAATCCCGATTTACTCAGTTCAGACGGAGTTCATCCGGGAGAAAACGGATATGCAGCAATGCGTGAACTGTGGGCGAAAACAATGTATGATGAGGTTTACTCGGCAGAAGGAAGTAATACTGCAATTAATGGTGATGTCAATGCGGATGGGGTATTCAATACAGACGATGCAGTGATGATGCAGAAATGGTTACTCTGTGCGGGCGATTTAACGAACTGGCAAGCCGGAGATTTGAATAAAGATGATATTATTAATGTTTTTGATTTATGTATTATGAAAAGAAATAACAACAGAACAGCCAGCCTTTTATCAGATAGAAGCAATTGAGAAAAACTGTGGAAATGCCATTCAAAAAATACAGGGAAAGCAACAAGTTTCTTTTTATAGGTATGAAAATACTACTGTCATAATGTCATTTATTTTTGCGTTCAAAACGGGCTTTAAAAGCCTGATTTGAACGCTTTTTCTCTTAATTTCAAAATACATTTAGAGTGAAAAAAAGGCTGAACAGCTTGCCATATTGAAGTTCCGGGCCATTTCTGCAAAGTATAAAAGACTTTTTATAAAAACGAGCTAAAAAAATGTTTTGTTTTTTAATTTATAAAAAAGTAATATTGAATATAGTCAAATAAATATATTTTTGGGATTCATGTTGAAAAATATTTCACTTTATGCTATAATATTGTTATAATGTCACGAAAGGAAACGAATTTATGAAGAATAAATCAATCAGATATATTGGAATTATTTTGTCAATGCTTATGCTGATGTCAGCCTGTTCAGAAAAAGAAACCCCTGAGAACAGCAGTTCAGAGATTACAAGTGTTTCAGAAACTGATAATCAGAATCAGACTGTAGAATTAAAAGTATGGGCAGAAGAATATGATTTTGACCTTATGAACATGATGATTGAAAGCTTTAAGCAGGAATATGCAGATGAGGCATCATTTGAAATAACTATTGAGGCAAACTCAGAAAGTGAAACTAAAGATAACGTTTTAAGTGATGTTCACAATGCGGCAGATGTGTTTTTGATACCAGACGACCAGTTAAGCGTAATGGTTGCTTCAGGGGCTCTTGAACCAATACCTGACGCTGAGGCGATAAGCAGCAGGAATACTCCTGAATCCTCTGAATCCGCAACAATTAACGGTAAAATGTACGCATATCCTGTTACTGCGGATAACGGTTATTTTTTGTATTATAATAAGAAGTATTTCAGTGAAAAAGATGTGCAGACGCTTGACGGAATACTTGAAATTGCAAAGAAGAACAAGAAAAAATTCACTATGGAACTGACTTCAGGCTGGTATATGTACGCATTTTTTGGAAATACCGGACTTGAAATGGGGCTTAATGACGATGGTGTAACAAACTACTGCAACTGGAATTCCACAGAAGGAGAAATCAAAGGAACAGATATTGCCAAAGCAATGCTTGCAGTTACAAAAAATTCCGGTTTTGAGTCAAGAGAAGACGGCTTGTTTGTCGAGGGTGTTGCAGACGGTTCAATTATTGCGGGAATAAGCGGCGTGTGGAATTCTGTAGACGTAAAAAAGTCATGGGGCGATGATTACGGCGCCTGCAAGCTGCCTACCTATACCTGCAACGGAAAACAGATACAGATGGCATCCTTCACAGGATATAAGATGGCAGGCGTAAACTATTACAGCAGGAACAAAGACTGGGCATATAAATTTGCTGACTGGATATCCAATGAGGAAAATCAGAAACTGAGATTTGTGGAACGAAATCAGGGACCCTCAAATATAAATGCTGCGGCATCTGATGAAGTGACGGAATCACCTGCAATAAAGGCTGTTATAGAACAGTCGGAATTCGGCGTACTCCAGAGAGTGGGCAATAAATTTTGGGACCCGTGTGCTGATTTCGGTGCAGTAATGGCTGCCGGAAATCCTGACAATATTGATTTGCAGGAGCTTATGGACAAGCTTGCAAATGGTATCTCAGCTGCAATAACTGAATGATGATATAGGAGGAGAGGTGTTTATGAAGATAAAAGGCAGTATTAAAATTTCTATTCTGTTAATAGTATTGATTCTTGGGGGAGTGTCTGTATTTTCAAATGCAGTCGCAATCAAAAACATAAAAAATGTAAACACAAGTGCTGAAAAAATTACTGATGAATACATGGTGAGCATTTCAAAGCTGAATGATATCCGTTCAACAACTCAGGAAATACATAATATGTCACTTTCTCATATTGTTGCAACTGATTTTGACACAATGCTTGATATGGTTGAAAAAATCCGTGAAAGCGAGGCTTTGTTAAATTCAAAGCTTGAGGAATATAAACAGTATATTTCCGATTCGGATTCAAAGGATTATGAATCACTTAAAGAAAGTGTTGATAACCTTGAATATTATATTCCGGATCTGCTTGCTTACAGTGCGGCGGGAGATAATGAAAATGCATATAGCTGTGCAAATAATCAGATAGCTATGTATGCTGACGAAATATACAATAAAATATCCAGAATAACTGAAAACACCAATCTTGAAACAGAACAGGCAAGAGCAAGCCTTTCAGAGGTTTACAATGATTCAGTAGTCATGAGCCGTACCATTATTGCTATAAGTGCTGCCGCTTTTGCCTTTGCTGTTGTTATTGTACTTTTCAGAGTCGCAAGACCGCTTTCTATTGCTACGAAAGGTATGAATGAAATTATCAGAGACATTGACAACGGTCAGGGTGATCTTACAAAGAGAATAAAAATTGTTTCAAATGATGAGATTGCAGCTCTGGGCATGGGAATAAACAGATTCCTTGAAAAACTGCAGAGCATTCTGAAAGTTATATCCGACAATGCTCAGAATATGGAAGCTGTAGTTTCTGATGTTATGGTAAGCGTTGATACGTCAAACAAAAGCGTTGAGGATGTTTCAAATGTGACAAATGAGCTTTCAGCTACTATGAATACTATGGCAGAAAGTGCATCTGTTATCAATCAGAGTACATCTGATATGGAAGTTAAGGTGAATACAATTGCCGACAGGACTAATACTATCAACGGATACAGCAAGGAAATGAAAGTTCATGCTGATGAAATAGAAATGTCAGCCAGAACCAATATGGAGAACACTACCAGAAAAGTCAACGATATGCTTACTATACTCAAAAAAGCTATTGAGGACAGTGGAAGTGTAAATGAGGTCAGTGCTCTTACAAATGAGATTCTGGATATTGCAAGATATACAAAACTCCTTTCGATAAATGCCTCTATTGAAGCGGCAAAAGCAGGGGAGGCAGGAAAAGGATTTTCAGTTGTTGCATCTGAAATTGGTTCTCTTGCTAATTCAAGCCGTGAATGTGCTGATAAGATACAGCGTATAAATGAAATTGTAATCAAAGCAGTTACGAATCTTTCAGAAAATTCCGGTGAACTTGTTGAATTTATGTCTACATGTATTCTCCCGGAATTTGAAGCATTTGTTAAATCCGGAGAAGAATACAGAAACAAGGCTACATTTATTGAAAATTCCATGGATGAATTCAATGAAAGAATTATTGAATTTCAGCATTCAATGACTCAGATATCCGAATCAATTGACAGTATTGCTAATTCAGTAAGTGAAAGTGCCAAGGGTGTTAATATGGTAACTGAAAGAACCAATATTCTTGTTGACGATATGAACAGGATAACTGATAAGATGGATGTTAACAAAAATGTTTCTTCGTCACTGAAAGCTGAAACAGATGTGTTTGCTAAATTATAACAGAAAATACTTTGCCGGAAGAGAGTCTGAATACAGAACCGTGTAAATGGCAATAATACCCACAGAAAAATCTGGAGGTAAATTGTTATGAAAAGAGAACACGGTTTAAGCGAAAAGGAAATGGAACTTGTAAAACTGCTTATGGCAGACTGCCACAGCAC
>JALEVO010000123.1 GCA_022788225.1 Oscillospiraceae bacterium
TCTTATTTCAATTTTTTCCGCATCAGCAAGACGGAGAGTAAGTTCATAGCCGCCGATTCTCAGTTCCATCGGATCGCCCATGGGAGCATATTTGACAAGTGTAAGCTCTGCCCCGGGAATTACTCCCATATCAAGAAAGTGCTGACGAAGCGCACCTTCGCCGCCAACGGAAGTTACAATACACGATTTACCTATTTCCAGTTCCTTTAGTGTCATAAAATCCCTCCAAGAGTTGCCGAATTGCTAAGAACCGTACTACAAATTTTCTACAAGTTAGTATACACTAATTCACCGCTTTTGTCAAGAGAAGCAGTAAAGCTGAAAATCAAAAAAGCTGTCTTTTTATGAAAAACAGGTATGCTTTTTTTCAGTTTTATGTTATAATAAATACACAGCATTTATTATGATTTATTTTAATACCCTTGCAGATACGCAAATCAGAGATTTGCTCCCTGCATATCGGGCAATTATAGCAAAAATCTTCGATTTTATGCTATAATAAATGCACAGCATTTAGTCATGAGGTGATATAGTTGGACAAGTCGGAAACACTTCGGAAATATTTTGGCTACAGCAGTTTCAGAAACGGTCAGGAAGAGATAATTGACCATATTTTAAATGGCAGTGACGTGCTGGGGATAATGCCTACAGGTGCCGGAAAATCAGTATGCTATCAGATCCCTGCCCTTATGATGGACGGGATTACTCTTGTTATTTCTCCCCTTATCTCCCTTATGAAAGACCAGGTTGAGGCGCTTTGCAGTTCTGGCATTGCCGCAGGGTATCTCAACAGTTCACTTTCTGATACCGAGTACCGCACCATGCTTGCAAAGGCTTATAACGGCTGCTTTAAGATTATTTATGCCGCACCCGAAAGGCTTATGACACAGGGTTTTCTCAATCTTGCAAATCAGATAAAAATTTCTATGATAACCGTTGACGAGGCACACTGCGTTTCACAATGGGGACAGGATTTCCGTCCAAGCTATCTGAAAATAACCGAATTTGTCAACGCTCTACCCTACCGCCCTATAATCAGCGCATTTACCGCTACTGCCACATCAGAAGTGCGTGACGACATAACAAGTATCTTAAAGCTTGAATCGCCCTTTGTCATGACTACTGGCTTTGACCGTCCCAATCTTTATTTTGAAGTGCAGTCCCCAAAGGATAAGTTTTCAGCGCTCCTTAAAATAGTGAACAGGAACCGTGATAAGTGCGGCATTGTTTACTGCATTTCCAGAAAAAATGTTGAAGAGGTGTGCGAAAGGCTTTGCAGTAACGGTATTTCTGCATCAAGATATCATGCCGGACTGGACGACGAGGAACGCAAGCAGAATCAGGATGACTTTATCTTCGACCGCAAAACTGTAATGGTGGCAACAAATGCTTTCGGCATGGGCATTGACAAGTCTGATGTGTCCTATGTTGTACACTACAATATGCCCAAAAATATCGAGAGTTACTATCAGGAGGCAGGCAGAGCCGGACGTGATGGCGAACCGGCTGAATGCTATATTCTATACAGCGGTCAGGACGTCAGAACCAACCGCTTTCTGATTGACAACAGCGAAGAAAACGATATTGACGAGCAGACAAGAGAGCGTGTCAGGGAAAAAGACCTTGAACGCCTGAAATACATGACCTTTTACTGCCGTACCTCCGGCTGTCTGAGAGAATACATACTGAAATATTTCGGGGACAGTTCAAAGTCTTACTGCGGAAACTGCTCCAACTGCAACGCTAATTTTGAAACGAGAGATATAACGGTTGATTCACAGAAAATTCTCTCATGCATTTACAGAATGAGGGAGATTAACAGGTCTTACGGAATTACTACGGTTATTGCCGTTTTAAGAGGGAGCAAATCGGAGAAAATCAGGTCCCAGAAACTGGACAAGCTTTCTACCTACGGAATAATGAGCGAATGTTCAGAAAAACTTTGCAGGGAAATAATAAATTTTCTCATACAAAACGGCTATGTGACCCTTACTGATTCGGAATATCCCGTGCTTATGCTCAACAAAAAATCCCGTGAAGTGCTCTTTGACCACAGACACCTTGAAATGAAAACGCTGAAAGAAAGTCCGGCTGAAAGCAGTACAGTAACAGTTGGAAAAGAAGATTCTGAACTTTTCACAAAGCTGCGTGAACTGCGCAAAAAAATCGCCGATATTGAAAGTGTTCCGGCTTACATTGTTTTCAGTGACGCTTCTCTGCGTGATATGTGCGTAAAAAAGCCGAAAACCAAAGACGATTTCATCAAGGTTTCCGGCGTTGGATATATGAAACTGGAAAAATACGGTGACAGATTTTTAAAAGTCATTAACGAGTATTCCTGATTATTTTATATATCATGTTCATATCAATATTTTCTCTGACAATATCTGCAAGTTTATTATACTGCCGTTCCTTATATTCCTTTCTGTCAAGGGATTTACCGGAATACGGCAGTCCTTTTTTTGCATAAAGAGCCTTTACTATAGTACCAGAAACTTCTGCACTGTCAAATATTCCATGAACATAGCTTCCGTAAATATTGTCAAGATGTGCGCCGTCGGTTTTGCCGTCCGAGAAACGCACAAGCGACGAGCCAGCCGCCTTTGTTTCACCAAGATGTATCTCGTAGCCCTCGAAATGCTTTCCGGACAGTCCGGCAAAGATTCCTCCCACTTTTTCAAACACGCCGCTTATCCTTGTTCTTGTTTTCTCCGGTACAAAAACTGTTTCGCAGTCAAGCAGGTTCATTCCCTGTATTTCTCCCCCACATTCAGTATTGTGAGGATCGGATATTTTTTTACCCATCATCTGATAGCCGCCGCACACTCCGAAAACAGGTATGCCGTCGGAAGCGCTTTTTTTTATGGTATTTTCAAGACCGTTTTCTCTTATGTGCCGCATATCTGAAATGGTGCTTTTCGTACCGGGAATTATGATAAGGTCGGGAGTTTTCAGATCCTCCGGCTGTGACACATATCTGACCGATACCCCGTCATACTGGGAAAAAACGTCAAAATCAGTAAAATTGGAAATTCTCGGCAGGCGTATTACCGCTATGTCAATTACGCCCTCTGCTGTATCCGTAAGCTTTCGGGAAAGGCTGTCCTCTTCATCAATGTCAATATCCATATACGGAACAACTCCGGCAACAGGCACTCCGCCTTTTTCTTCAAGTATTTTCACACCGCTTTCAAAAAGTGCTCTGTCCCCTCTGAACTTGTTTACAACGAGTCCCTTTACCCTCTGGCGTTCGTCCTCGTCAAGCAGCCACAGCGTACCCAGCAGCTGTGCAAAAACTCCACCCCTGTCAATATCACCTACAAGCAGTACGGGAGAGTCTGCAAGCTTTGCCATGCCCATATTCACAATATCGTCTGATTTGAGATTCAACTCCACCGGACTACCTGCGCCCTCAATTACAATTATGTCATTTTCAGCCACAAGCTTATTGTATGCATTCATTATCTCGGGAACAAGCTGTTTTTTATACTGAAAATAATCAGCCGCTTTCATATTGGCTATTGCTTTGCCGTTCACAATGACCTGCGAGCCGGTATCTGTGGTGGGTTTCAGCAGTATGGGGTTCATGTAAACTGACGGTTCAGTTCCTGCCGCCTCAGCCTGCATTGCCTGTGCTCTGCCGATTTCAAGTCCGTCCTGTGTGATAAAGGAGTTAAGCGCCATGTTCTGGGATTTAAAGGGGGCACACTTATAGCCGTCCTGCGTGAAAATCCTGCAAAGTGCGGCGGCAAACAGGCTTTTTCCGGCGTTGGACATTGTACCTTGTATCATTATTGAATCAGCCATTTTGCATTATCCTTTCAATCGTATTTATCAGCAATTGATTTTCATCATGCTTTCTGACGGCAATTCTGTAAAATCCTCTTTTCAGTCCCACATAGTTTTCACAGCTGCGGACTGCAATTTTTCTTTCAAGCAGCGGCTTTTCAATATCAGTCTGACTTTTGAAAAATATAAAGTTTGCCTCGGAGGGAAACACTTTGAATCCCAGTCTTTTCAGTTCACAGGTCAGGTATTCCCTCTCAGATGCCACATAAGCTTTTGTTTTTTCAATGTACCCCTTTTCGGAAAGTGCCGCATTACCGGCAATCTGTGCCGCAGAAGAAACGCTCCAGCATGAACCGCACTCCCTCACCCTTTCGGTTATTCCGGGGTCACTGCAAAGCATATACCCAAGGCGCAGTCCTGCCATGGCGAAAATTTTTGTGAATGCTTTTAAAATTATTATTCCCGAATCAAGATATTTTTTCGCAGAATACTTTTCGCTGTCAGTTACAAAATTCATAAAACATTCGTCAGCCACAAGCTGTGTACCCGATTTTTTACACTGTTTAACTATCTTTTCAAGCAGTTCCGGCTTGACAGTATTCCCCACCGGATTGTTAGGACTGCACAGAAAAAATATATCAGTCTCCGGAATTTTTTCAAACACGCTTTCAGTAAGCTCAAAGCCGTTTTCCTCGAAAAGTGTTTCATACTCAATTTCACAGTTCACATTCTTCAAAGCAAGGGCATACTCCGAAAATGACGGTGCAGTCAGCAAAGCTTTTTTAGGTTTAAGGGCGTAGGAAATGCGGTAAATAAGGTCTGCCGCACCATTTGAGCAGAGTATATTTTTCTCACTTACACCCTCAAACTGCACAATTGCCTTTACAAGCTTTGTGCAGTTTATATCCGGATAGACTTCAAACGCTGAAACATTTGATACAAGTGCTCTGACCGCCATTTCCGGCATTCCGAGAGGGTTTATGTTTGCAGAAAAATCATACTCGATTTCTCTTGAATAGATGTCACCGCCGTGGATATACTCAGCCATAGAAACCTCCGAAAATAAGCAGTCTGACCGCAATAGCAAGGACAAGCATAATGACAGAGGTGCAGTACATAAGTCTGTTGGAATGTCTTATATCTTCATTTTCTATGCTCCGCAGGTTATCGCCAATTGTTTTCTTTTTGCAGAGTTTTCCGAAATAATAAGCGTCACCTGCAAGCTGTACATTAAGTGCTCCGGCGCACACTGCCTCTGTCTGGGCTGAATTGGGACTTGCATGGTTGTATCTGTCACGCTTCCATATACGCAGTGCCGATTTGCCGTCAAGACCGGTAATATGAGCCGAAAGCACCATGATAAGCGCAGTAATGCGTGACGGAAAAAAGTTCAGCACATCATCAAGCTTTGCCGCAAAGCAACCAAAATTGATATAGCGTTCATTTTTGTAGCCAATCATTGAATCCATAGTATTAACCGCCTTGTAAAGCATTCCCATTGGCGCACCACCAAGCATTATCCAGAAAATCGGCGCAGTTACACCGTCTGAGGTGTTTTCTGCAACAGTTTCCACCGCCGCCTTTATGATACCTTTTTCGTCAAGGCACTGAGTATCACGCCCCACAATCATTGAAACCGCTTTTCTTGCCTTTTCGGTATCATTTTCCTTTATGGCAGAGTAAACCTTCATGCTCTCCTTTTTCAGGCACTTGGCAGCAAGGAGATAGTAGCAGAGTATTCCCTCGGCAATTATACCCAGCACAGTATTTATTTTATAGCATATAATGCACAATGTAAATGTTATGCTGCCGGAAAGAGCCATAACGCATAATGCAAGAACCGTTCCCGATAAACGCTCATTGCCGTGGAAATTTTTCCTCATGAAGTTTTCAAGCTTTGAAATAAGTGTTCCAATAAGCCTTATGGGGTGGGGCAGCGAATAGGGGTCGCCAAGTATAAAATCAAGCACAAAGCCGATAATCAACGGCAGAACCGCAGACAAGTAAACCATTTTATTCTCCGATAATTCTCAAATTTTTCCCGTCATATTCCGTCAGATAATATCCGCCGTTTTCTGTCATGTAATCGTAATAATCTTTCTGCGGTACTGCATACTTTTCAAGCACCGCCATAATCGTTCCGCCGTGAACCACAAATGCAGGAGTGCAGTTACAGGGCAGGGCTGAAACCATTTCTGTAAATGCCGCAGTACATCGGTTTTTGAATTCCTCTACACTTTCGCCATTTGGAAAAGGGAGCGTACCGCCGCTGTCTATCCACTTCTGATAGTCAGCATTTCCATTGAGCTCAGCGTAGTTTCTGCCCTCAAAATCTCCAAAGTCACATTCACGCAGATCGTCACAGACAAGCTGTTTCACGTCTGGATAAATTATTTCAGCAGTCTGGATACACCTTTTCATGGGACTTGCCACCACTATGTCACACGCCGGATAACTACGGCTTTTGATAAGCCTGATACCATTTTGACACAGGGGCTCGTCCGTTTTACCGATATACCTTTTTTCAGTATTGCCATGAGTTTTCCCGTGGCGGATAAAAATTATATTCATAGCCTATCCTTTGATTTTAACCCCGCAGCCGCAGGTTATCCTTATGACCTCGTCAGCCCTTTCTGCAAGAAAACAGCCGGTCTTTCCGGTCTGCTCACGCCATACACGTTCACTTTTATCAAGCGGCACAATGCCGTTTCCAATCTCATTCATAATGATTATGATATCCGGATTATTTTCTATGAGTTTTTCTGAAAATTCTATAGGGTCTGTGCCATTTTCAATAAAGTGCTTTACTGCCTCATGATAATCAGAAATACACTTTATTATTTCAGTATTCTCAAAATCAAATGTTTTCCCGTTTGCTATTTCTGCCCTGTCAAGACCGTAGTTTTTTAAGGCATATTCAGTTTTCCCCTGATACGCTCCACCGACAATCAGAATCATTTCACAGTACCTCCACAAGCTTATGTGACAAAACAGTGCAAAGCAATATGACAAACTCGCATATCTGCAAAAACCAGCCGGCTAAATCTCCTGTAATACCGCTGAATCTGCGGTAAGAAAAAATTCGGTAGTAAGCAAAAGCCGCAAAACCGCCCACCACTGCACCAATTCCTGACCATGAGCCAGATACTATCATAATGCCACAGCTTAGAATAATCATAAAGATTTCCGAAACAATAGTGATCCTTTTGTGGGCAGGCTTTACAAAATTCTGCAATGCACCGCTGCTTTTTGCCGACCTGAAAGTAACAGCGGCAAGTCCGCTTAACGCTCTTGACAGCACCATTCCTGCGCCGAAAACTATCAGCAGTTTTTTATCAAATATTTCGGTAAACAGTGCCGTCTGAATAATCAGATAAAGGCAGAGTTTTATTGCGGCGAATGCGCCGATATGGGAATCGCTCATTATCTCAAGCATTTTTTCCCTGCTGCCCCATGATGATTTTGCGTCACACACGTCGCAGAAACCGTCAAGGTGTATCCCCCCTGTTACCACCGCCGGAATTGCCGTACAGCCAGCCGCAAAAAGAATATTGCCGATATTAAGCTTACTGCATATATAATACCACAAAATAATAAGTCCTCCGCATACCGCACCGACAAGGGGAAAAAAGCACAAAGCATATCTGCGGTTTTCCTCTTTCCACTCAGTTTTTGGCATGGGAATTTTCGAGTACATCAGAAACGCTGAAAACAGCGAATTTATTACAGACAATGAAGTTTCTCCCCTTTCAGTATCAGCGGTATTCCGTAAACCGTTTCGATAACGCAGTCTGCAAGACCTGCAAGACGGGCATTGAGTTTTCCAAGCTCTTTGATGTATTCCATTGTACCACTGTCGTAGACTATGCCGTCCTCCCCCACCTGACTGGTAACGGCAATGAGCAATCCGGTTTTACGGTTCAGTAACTCAATATCTCTGAATATTTTTTCATAGGCATTTTTGCAGTTTGCAGAAAACATTTCATTGGCGCAGAGATTACCGATACATTCAAGCAGTACCGCCGACCTTTTCGGAATGGTGATTTCAAAAACATCAGTATACTTTTCAACCGTTTCAAAGCCTTTTCCGGAACGCATTTTCCTGTGCCTTTCAATCGCCTCGTGAGCGTCATCACCATAAGGCATCATAGTTGCGATATAGTACAGGGGAAGTCCGGAGGAAACGGCAATTTTTTCAGCCGCCGCAGACTTTCCGCTTTTGCTCCCGCCCGTAATCAGAATAAACATCAGTAATCCTTATACCTTTCCATTGGAAGTTGGTCAAATCTGTGGGCGCTGTTATATACAGCCAGTGCGGCGTCAAGCATAGGGAGAAGAAGAACGCCGCCAGTCCCCTCACCAAGACACATTTCAGCAGTAATAAGCGGTTTCATTCCGAGATAGTCAAGCATCATTTTTCCGGCAGGCTCTTTTGAAACGTGGGAGCAAAGCATATACCCCTTTGCTTTCGGGCATATCAGTGCCGCTATTGCCGCCGAAACTGCGGAAATAAAGCCGTCTATCACTACGGGGACATGGTATACCGCACCACCCAGAAACAGTCCGGCAATTCCGGCAATATCGTAACCGCCAAGCTTTGCAAGCAGTTCAAGAGGTCTTTCCGCAGTTGGTTTGTTTATTGCTATTGCACGTTTCACCGCTGAAATTTTTCTTTTAAATCCGTCATTGTCAAGACCTGCGCCCTTTCCGGTCACGCTTTCGGGAGAAAGCCCCAGTATTACCGAGGCAATAGCAGAGGAAGTTGTGGTGTTGCCGATTCCCATTTCACCGGTGACAATGATTTTATAGCCATTTTCTTTCAGTTCACAGACCATATCCATTCCGGCTGTCAGTGCTTTCTGCGCCTGTTCTACAGTCATTGCAGAACCAGCGGCTATGTTTTCAGTACCGTATGCAACCTTGCGGTTTACTATGTTTTTGCAGTCCACATCACTGTTTATACCCATATCCACCGCAATCACATCAGCATTGCAGACACCAGCCATTTTGTTTATATTGGACGTTCCCTCCGCCATAGCCTGTGCGACTATTTTTGTAACACTGCTGTCACTCTGGGTCACTCCCTCGCAGACAACGCCGTTATCAGCGCACATATCCACCACACAGCGTTTATCAAGTGACACCTTTTCACTTCCGGTAATTCCGGCGATCTGTATTACCGCCTTTTCAAGAAGTCCCAGACTATGCAGGGGTTTTGCAACACTGTTCCAGCGGTCGTAAGCTTTCTTTTCTGCGGTAATGTCAGTATCGGTTATCATTTCAATTCTTTTCATTTTCGCTCCTGTACTTCATACAAGCTTTAACAAAGTTTTCAGCAATTTTCACATCAGAATAAAAATACAGGTGAGGAAAACCCATATACGAGTGCATATCAGCATGGACTGCCCCATACTCCTCACCATTACCCGCTTTTCGGGCAGTAAATTCATTTCCGCAGCTGGTGCTGTCCCAGTAATGAAATTCATGGGTCTTTATTTCCTCTCCCGTTCGGCACAGCATATTGTCCTTTTCTGCTGTAAGAAACGTGTATCCGAATCTTTGCAGTTTATCGGTTTTATAGGCAGTCCCGTCAATTGCTCCTACCATTTCATGCATAATGCCATTTTCATCTTTTATATATTTATGCAGGTACATAAACCCGCCGCATTCCGCAATAATTGGCATATTGTTTTTAAAAACATTTTTTATCTGTGAAAGCATTTTCCTATTAGCCGAAAGCCTGTCCAGATACAGTTCCGGATACCCTCCACATAGAATTATACCGCTTGTCCCCTCCGGCAGTCTGATGTCATTAAGGGGCGAAAACTTCACTATCTCACAACCGGTTTCCTTCAGAATATCAAGGTTGTCCTCATAGATAAAGCAGAATGCACTGTCTGCCGCCACGGCAATTTTTACAGGGGCTTTACTGCACAAATCCGTTATCTCAGGGCGTAAGCTTTCCGGCTTTTCCGTGATTTCAGCAAGTTCGACAAGCCTGTCAATGTCAATAAACTTTTCGGCATATCCGGCAAGGGTATTAAGCTTTGATTTTATGTCTGCTATCTCGTCGGCTGTGACAAGTCCGAGATGACGGCTTTCAAAGGAACAGGAACGGTCAAAGGGCAGACGTCCGAGGTATTCCGTTCCAAGTTCTTCACATAAAGATTTGATTTCCGGCACAAGCTTTTCCGGAAGACGGTTGAAAACGAATCCGCAGATATTATTGGGTTTACGGAATGTCAGAAAGCCTTTCATAACCGCCCCCACAGAACTGCTCATACCTTTGCAGTCAATAACCATAACAACCGGTGTTTTAGTATCACAGGCAATACCGCATGACGAGGATTTCCCACGCACACCGTCGTAAAAACCCATTACGCTTTCTATGACTGAGATATCTCCGGCATTTTTTTCAAGAAGATAGTTTATAGTTTTGCTGTCGCAGAACCAATTGTCAATATTGCGTGATTTGGTGCCGATTATACGGCTGTGAAACATTGAGTCAATGTAGTCCGGTCCGCACTTGAACGAGGCAACGTCGATTCTGCGGTTTACAAGCGCCTGAAGAATGGCGCAGGTAACTGTCGTTTTACCGCAGCCGCTGTTTGTTCCGGCAATCATTATTCTTTTCATGGTATTTTCCTTTTGATGATGTAAACAGGGTTTTCCGCTGAAAGCATTGTGTAACTGCCAATTTTTTTCGTTCTTGTGACTGCTATCTGGGTTATCTCCGCCGTCATTCCAAGCTTATCAAATATGTTCATACAGTTTGTGAGAGTTTCAAGTGACACGGCAGTCACGACAAGCTTTACGCTGTTGTTTTTATTATACGCCGAATTGATTATTTTTTCAAGTTCTCCCCCCGAACCGCCGATAAAAGCGCAGTTCGGAACAGGAAGAGTTTCAGCGGCACGGAAAGCGTCCGCCTCGATTACCTGTATATTGTCGCAGGCAAATCTGCGGCTGTTCTGCTCTGTCAGCCGGACAGCAGTTTCATTTTTGTCCACCGCATAAACCGTCCCGTTTTCGCACTGCATTGCCATTTCCACCGATACAGAACCGCTTCCGCAGCCAATATCCCAGCAGATATCATCTCTGCCAACTTCCAGCTTTGAAACTACAGCACAGCGCACCTCCGATTTGGTCATAGGAACTTTATCCCTGATAAATTCGCTGTCGTCAATTCCGGTACGCAGGCTGTTTTCATACTGCGGATTTATCACCGCCGCCACACAGAGCTTTTCAGTCTGCAAATCAGCCAGTTCTTTTGCACTGCCGCTGAAAATCCGCTCGTTCTCATAAGAAAGATTTTCGCCGACGTATACTGTAACATTTTCAAGACCGTATTCGCAAAGTCTCTGGCAAAGCTGTGAAACCGTTACATCTCCCCCAAGGATAAAAAAGTTTTTTTCATAGCGGCTGACAAGTCTTGCGGCATTGGCGTTTCTGCCGTGAAGAGAAGAAAAGTGTATACCCTGCCATGGTATCTTGATTTTTGAGCAGAAATACACCGGCGAGGAAATTCCGCTGATAACCTCAGTGTCCATGTCGCTTAAAAGGGATAAAAGCTTTTGCGCACCACTGTAAAAACCGCAGTCGCCGGACATCAGCACGGCAATTTTTTCGCAGTCGGAATTTCTGATATAGTTAGCAATTATTTCGCTTTGGTATTCACAAAGACATGGCTTTTTCAGTTCTTCAAAGGGTTTCAGCATACGCTGTGCACCGATAAGCAAATCTGCGTTTTTTACTGCCTCTTCCCCCTCACAAGTAAGTGTAAGAGCACCGTCCATGCCTGTCCCCACAATATAAATTTTCTTATGCATTTTTCCTCTCCAGAAGTATTTTTACGGCCTGTGAAACTGATACGCCGTTTTCCTCCGGTCTGCTTATAACCACAAGCTTTACTGCGCATTCCTTTGCCGCCGCCGCTTTTTCCTCAAAGCCGCCGTTTCTGCCGCTTTCCTTTGTCACAAGAAAGTCTGCGCCGTACTTTTTTATGTGCTCAATATTCTGCTTTTTGGTAAAAGGTCCTTTCAGAGCAATAATATTTTCCGGCTTTATTCCAAGCTGAATACACTGTGAAACAATACCCTCAGCCGGCAGTACCCTGACCGCACATCTTTCAGAAAAATCTCTGATACTGCTGAACTTCCACAGTTCCTTACTGCCTGTTGTAAACAAAATTTTTCCGGAAGTATTATTGAGATATTCCGCCGCTGACTGTACATTTTCGAAGTAAATCCCGTAATCATCACGCCCGGATTCTCTTTTTACCCTGACATACTCCGCATTGCATTCAGCACAGGCTTTCCTGATATTTTCAGTCACTTCGGCGGCATATGGATGAGTGGCGTCAATTACCAGTTCTACGGCGGTTTTCGTGATGAAATCCGACATTTCAGCGGCGTTTTTTCTGCCCGTAAGGACGATAACACAGCCGCTTTTATCAAGCAGTTCAGCACCATATTCAGTGGTAACGCTGACATACGCCGGTATGTTGTTTCTGATACATTCTTCGCACAGCTGACGTCCTTCGGTAGTACCGCCGAAAATAAGTATTTTACACATTTTTGTAGCCCCTCGGCGTAACCATTCTGCCGTTTATAATTCTGGTTTCGCCGTTTCCCACAAAAACAGTAGTGAACATATCCGCAGAAAAACTTCTTAGCTCTGAAAGTGTCATTATACCGCTTTCCTCGCTGTCCCTGCCGATGTTTCTCACATATCCGCAGACTGTGTCCGGCGATTTGTATTTCAGCATAATGTCGCAGGCTTTCATGAGATAACCGGCTCTTTTTTTGGAGGACGGATTGTATATGGCAACGGCAAAATCCCCCATTGCGGCGCATTCAAGCCTTTTCTCTATTTTTTCCCATGGAGTAAGCAGGTCGGAAAGACTTATTACCGCAAAGTCATGGGTCAGCGGTGCGCCTAAAACCGCCCCTCCGCTAAGCGCCGCAGTAACACCCGGTACTATCTCAATTTCCGTTTCGGGGTACTTCTCCCCCATTTCCAGCGCAAGGCAAGCCATGCCATAAACTCCGCTGTCACCACTGCACACAAGGGAAACAGTTCTGCCCTCTGCCGCCTCTTCAAGGGCGTATTTTACACGCTCCGTTTCCTGCCGCATTCCGGTTGAAACATATTTTTTATCCGGATACTGCTTTGCTAAAAGCTCCGTGTAAACAGTATAGCCCACAACAATATCACTTTTTAAAATCGCCGTTTCTGCGGCAAAAGTCATTCCGCCATGTTCCCCCGGACCGAATCCTACAACATAAAGCATTAAAAAATCCGCCTTTCAAAATCAATATCAGTTTTGTTCACAGCCGCCGCAAAGGTCATTCCATTTTCTGAATATTTCGGAACAATTATTTTTCCGCCCTCCATTGCCGCACTGCGCTCGCACACATTATCCGCCCCAGTAGTCTTTTTCACAAATTCAGATGCAGTAAACACACCCTCTGCGCTCATAAGCTGTTGGGCAGTGAAAAATTTAAGCGGTATGGAATACTTGCGACAGAATTTAAGTATTGCAGTTTCGTCCCTTTTTATATCAATTGTTGCGGCAAAGCGTAGCTGTGTAATGTCAATATTATTCTGTTTCAGATTATCAAGAACAAAATTTTCAAACATTTCATAGTCAGTATTCTTTTTGCACCCGAATCCAACTGAAATATTCTTCGGGACAAGGTTTAA
>JALEVO010000149.1 GCA_022788225.1 Oscillospiraceae bacterium
TATAGATTATTGGTTTGCATTTAGATGAATCAAAAGCAAATGCTCCGTCACAGCTTCCTATTCCTGAACCTCTGAGCTTGAAATATCCGTCATAAATATTGATATTCCTGGCATAATAACCGCCGCACAAACCGCTTGTATCACCGTAAAAATCACCGCCGTATACATTCAGCACACCGCCGTTGCAGTAAACGCCGTAATCCTGATACCAGCCGTTTGTTGAATCGGTCTTGTCGAATTTGCCGCCGTAAATATTTACCATTGTATCATCGCCCATTATGTACACAGCTTCGTCCCATGCACTGAACTCGCCGCCATTTATGGTAACATCTCCGCCCTTAACAGCCACAGCACAGCTGAAAGCGTCATATTTACCCCCGTTGATCACTGCCTTTCCGCCGTTTATCAGAACGCTTACAGCAGGGACTTTGTCTGTAGGTTCAAATTCCGTGACATAGTTTTCATAAACACCGCCGTCAATCTGAAGATTGCCCTCAGAGATAATACTTGGGTTTGCGCAGGTATAGCTGTCATTGGCAAGTGTTCCGCTGACATTTGTTACCCTCAGGCTTCCGTTTTCGTATACTTTGAAAAGTGTACATTCAGAAGAGAAACTTTTGAAATCCAGATTCCAGCTGTTGTTGGAGGAGCTGTATTTTTTGCTGAGTATTCTCAGCTTTCCGGCTTTTATCTCAAAAAGAGCACTGTCGTATGTTCCGGTTTGTCTTGATATGGCGCAGCCGTTCATGTCGATAGTGATATCGGCATAGGGGTCGTCTACTTTAAGTGTATTGCCGCTTGTCATGTCCTCCTGTATAAGCCAGTCTGAGAAATCAAACTCTTTTTCAACGGTTATCCACTGCTTTCCGCCCTTTGCAAGTGCCTCTCTCAGTTCATCATAGGAGCTGACAATAGTCTGGTCATTCAGACAGGGCACAACAACGCTGTCAAAGTCATAGCCGCAGCTGTAGCTGCATTTCTTCTCCCACAGACCAGTTTCGGTTGCAGTAGGTTTTTTTGTCACGCTCCATGGCTCAGTTGCATAACTGCTTACATAGTGGCTTGATATTGTATAATAAAGCTTAGTTTCACATTCGGAGCAGACTTTCCAGTGATATTCATCATCAAAACGGTATTCACCAAATGTGTGTTCATGTCCCTCCGGTGCGCATATCATGACCGGAATATCTCCGAACATAACAAGGCTGTCGTTTTCCGTAATGCAGGACGGCAATGATACGCCCTCCGGTATTTCTGCCATAAGCTCTGAGATAGCCATTAAAGAGCATGAGCCTGAGCCGATTTCCTCTGACGATACAGCATCAATGCAGGTAACTTCGCCTACTGTACCAGTTGGCGCTGAAAAATTGCTTGCTTTTGCAACTGCTGTTAAGCTGTACCTGTGTCCGTCTTCAAATGTTTTCAGGACATCACTATCGTTGCTGTACCCCATTAATGAGGATACATCGCTATACCAGTCCATAAACTCCGTATCTGATATATAAGTGCTGTAGCTGCCGCAGTTATAGCATTCGTCCTCCCAGAGATAACCCAGCAATTCATATTCCAGAGAAGAACCGCTGAGCGTGGGCTGCTGCGGAGTTTCTCCCGGTGTTGGGACAGTTATTGTCAAAGCTGCATCAAAATTTCCTGCCGCTGTTACTTCATATTTATCGGTAAATGATACCCCCAGAAGCATTGCCGCTGACATTAAAAGGCAGACAAGTCTGTTACATATTTTTCTGTTCATATTAATACCTCTTTTACTCTCTGCAAGCAGCAAGATCTTTTCATTGCTGCCAGTTGTTTCGATAAAAGCCTGATTCATGAAATTAATACCGTACCAATTTCTTGAGTACGGTATTGTTTTATAATTCTATTGTGAAGAAATGTTATTCTGCCTTTTCAAATACCATTTTTGCACCGTCTTCTTCCATGGTAAGCTTGCCGTCCTCAATGGTATATTTAACGTCTTCACCATCAGCAGAGATAACGCCGTCTTTCCATTCAATTTCCTGAGTATCTTCTTCACCCATGACGAGTTTTCCTGTTCCGTCTTCATTCAGTTCAAGATACATTTCAGGGGCTTCCATGTCCATTTCCTTGTACATTTCTTCCATTTCCTTCATAGTCATGGTTTCGCCGTCAGTTGTCATGGAATAGAGATCATAATGGCCTGCGTCACTTTTTCCGCAGCCTGTGAGTGTGAGTGATGCAGCAATTGCCATTGCGCATACAGCTGATAAGAGTTTAAATTTTTTCATATTGAATTCCTCCTGTGAATTTTATAGCCTGTCTTCATAAGACTTTTGCATACGCTTGCGAAGACGGGTTCTTATATTTTTACATTATATAATAATGCAAATAACTATAATATGTTTTTTTCTGACTAATGTCACTCATCTGTGTCTTTTCTAAAAATTACCGTCCAGCTGGAACATTATCATTTCGTCCCATGAATTATCTGCACGTTCCTCAACCATTGAAACGTAGATTTTTCCGTCTTTGGTCTGACAAAGACCGCTGATCCATGGATAATCTGTACCAAACAGTTCACCGTCATCTGCTTCGCCAAGACACTTTCCTTCATTATCCCAGAGTATAACGGTTCTCATGTTTCCGTCAACAGCCAGTATTCCGTTATCTGTCTGAACAGCACCGGTAATTGAGCCTAAAGATTCGCCCTCCTCATCAGCAAGGGTTTTCAGATGTTTTCCGCTGTGGTCGAACACAAAAAGCTTATGTCCGCTTTCATCCGCTGCACTTCCGCTTATCAGAATGTAATCCTTTGTTATAAAAACATCACTTACCATGGAAATAATGTCTGTACCTATCGGCAGAGTTTCTCTTGATACTGTTCCGTCTTCATTAATCGTTACCTTGCTTACTTCGTCAGGACTGGTAAAGTATTCAATTCCAAAGCTGCCGTCACGGCTTATAACAAACTGATCCTTACCATCAGGCGCATCAGTCTGCTTTCCGTCACGGTAAACAAGTAAAGGTCCCATAAATCCGGAAATATATACATTACCGTTTTCATCAGCAGACATATGACTGTAATCCTGTTCCAATTCCACAGTTTCCTGTAACTGAGCCTCTGTACCGTTAACCTTTAATATGTACAGATGATAATCACTTAAAGCATACATTGTATCGCCCACAACCGCTACTCTGTTATCAAAAATATCATTCGGAAGAATGCTTTCAGAAGCAATTATCTGCTTTGCAGTCAGATTGTAGCTGCCTATGTCAGCTGTACCTGTTTCCGTTATAAGAGGTTCGCCGTCCCATGGATAAGGCGCATCAGTTTCAGTTCCCTCCGGCAGTGTAAATTCAATGGTATTTAACACACTCTGAATATCCTCACTGTCAGCATCACCTGTAATTTTAATAGTTACCGACATCTGTGAAGCTTCATAACGTGCCATATATGTAACAATTGTTTCTCCAAAGTATTCATGCTCAATTTTTGCAAAATCCATACCGCCCAAGGTCACTGTATCAATTTTGCCCTCAGCATATTCCTTCAGGTCAATATCATATCCGATAATATCCCTGCGATAAGCCATAGTGTCTTCAGTGCAAATCTCAATCTCGACAGATCTTTCGACCTCATCATTACTATTCAGAGCTTTGAAAATATTATCTGAATACTCACTGTCTTCCGATGCATATTCTTCGTCTTCTTTCAGTGTATCAGGAATATTTGCTTTCCAGAATGTTTTTACAACACTATCAGCATTTTCGTTTGTTGTTTCAGATGTTTCTTCGCTTGATTCGTCTGTTTCAGAAACCGTTGTTTCTGCCGCCGAAGATGATTCCTTTTTACTGCTGCTTTCTTCCTTGTTCCCACAGGCAGCTGCTGTCAGACACAAATTCAGACACATTACAGCAGCCAGTATTCTTTTAGCTTTCATAATTATTTCCTCCATTCCTGTGATAAGTTATTCGTATGCCAGTTATTCATTTTAACGAATTAGTTTTACATACATATTATCATATTATCTTTTAACCTGTCACTACCGAAAACGGAGTTTCAGAAACCGGTATAAAAAATCACCCGCTCATCAGAACGGGTGACAAAAAATTATTCATCTTTAAGCGTAGTAACAATAAGCTTGCTGTCAATGGCAGTTGCAATAAGTTCTTCCTTGTTTTTAAACCCTCCCTTTTTCACCATTTCACGGATATGGTATCTTACACCGTCACTTGAAATCCCGAACTTTACTCCGATTTCCGCATAGGTCATTCCACGGATATAACAGCGAAGTATCTCAAGCTGTGCAGGAGATATTTCATCTGAAAACATATTCTCCATTTCTATTACCGGGGAGCAGTCCGGAAAAACTCTTTCGCCTGACAGCGTACGTTCAATTACCTCCAGAAGCTCCTTACTGCTGTGGTCCTTATACCAAAGGCTGTCAGCACAGCCTGCCTTTGCTTTTGCAAGTATATCCGGATCAATAAGGGAAGTGATTATAACAACTTTCGTTTTTGGCCACTTCTCTTTGATACGCCTGCCGGCAGTCAGTCCCGAATGTCTGTGAAGTGTCAGTACATCCATTAAAACAAGGTCAATGCCCTTGTAACACAGCTTTTCAGCCTCAAATGCGTCGGCGACCACGTCCGTCAGATGAAATCTTTCATCTGCAGCAATAAGGTCGGCAAAGTGCTTTTGTATATATTTGTTATCCTCCACGATAATAGTATTTATCATAATTCATAAAGTTCCTTTCCCGGGATATTAAGTATCAGCGCAAAAGCAGGTATATGAGAAATGTGCATTTCTCCGCCGGACGCTTCAACACTCCTGCGCAGTGAAGAAAGTCCGCTGCCTTCCTCTGGTTTCTCATGAGGTGCCTCTCCGTTATTGGTTATCACAACTCTTATGATACCGGATATCTCATGAACGCTGACCTTTACCAGATCGCCTTTTGCATGGCGAATACAATTGGTTACGCACTCCCTTGCCGCAGCGACAATCAGATTTTCTGCCGGCGTATCTGTGGGGATATACCCGTCAAGTGTGACCTTTACCCCCATTTCCGCAGCTTTTTGCTGTACATCTTCAAATGTATTCCTGAACGTAGAACGGTTACTGGAAAGATAGCTTACCGCTTCCTTTAAAGACTCCAGCTTTGTTCCCACGCTGTCCGAAGAACTGCTGATAATATCCTGTATAGTAATAAGGCTGCGTCCAAGAGTATCATGTATATAAACTTTCAGGTCAAGGCTTTCCTTTTCACGGACAGTATCCTCCATGCATTCATACATTCTGTTCAGCTTTTTATTTATCTCTCTGAGTTTCTGATTTTCACGCTCCAGACTGACATTTTCGTTATATACATCAGTTACATCCTGCGCAGAAAGCTGCGTATAGCCTTTGATTTCCGGAGCGGTCAGCATATATTTGTGAAAGCGCCGTATTCTGCCGTCAGGAAACCGGAAAAGATTATCACTGCCTTTAATAATTTCTATACCGCTTGTTTCCGGAGGATTCAGCAAAGCGGATTCCAGTTCATTCAGCGTCTGAGGGTGACTGCCAAGCAGCATAATTCCGATATCGCTCATTTTGCAGTTGCATAAAACAATACGTCCGAACGTATCCGCAAAGCAAAGTCCCATGGGCAAGTCGTCTACCGCCTGTTTTATTGAAAATGGCGAAAGCTGTTTTTTATCCTGTTTGCTCTCGCTGAATATACCTGCCCCTGCCCACATCAGCACAAGCAAAGCTATTATGACGATAACAGCCGCCGGAAAATGAATACCAACCGGTTCATTATGATAGCACTTAACAAGCCTTGTCAGCATAACAAGAAGAACTGATATTATGGCTGTTTCAATTAAAATATGCGCTGCACCACGGCGGTAAAACAGTTTATATACCAATAAGGTCGTACTGCAAAAAGCAGATAAGCACACAAGCAGTATCAGAGCAAGCTGTAATGCGGGAGAAAGAGTACAGAAAGCGGTCATATTTCACCATCTCCCTCCAGCTGAAGTACAAGAGTCCATTCATCTTCAAAGGTTATTTTCACATCAGAATATGATTCTTTCAAAGCATTCATATCAATGTCGCAGTCAACGGTAATTCTTATACGAAGCACATTATTTATTACGCCAATGCTCACCATGACCGAGCGCAGACTTTCCATTGCCAGTTCAACTGAATCTTCAAAAAAATCATATGCCAGCGTTGCTGTTTTACCGGAAAGGTATTTTCTTTCCGTATCAATAAACATATTGCTCATAACATTCATAAGTTTAAGGGCGTTTACGGATTCCCTGAAAGCGCAGATAAGCTCTTCCTCCGGTATCTGATAATCGCTGTATTCAGACAGTGCCAGATGCTTGCGGCGTTTCACAAAACTGCTCAGAACGGCAATTTCAGCAAGGATAATATTTGCGGTATAAGTATCCTTTCCGGCTTCTCCATATTTCTTTACCAATATTGAAATTCTGTCTATCTGTTTTTGTGTTGCCCTTACGAGGATATCATACATACGGTTTTGTTCTTCAATTACCTGACGTTCCTTTTCATGCTCATATTCCAGTTTCAGAAGTGAATTGCGGTCTTTCAGTTCTTCCTGCAATTCTTTCAGTTCACGGCGCAGAACCAGCAGTTCAGAAATATCCTCCGTCCAGATAACGTATCCGCCGGTTATTGACATATTATGAAGCTGTCTACCTTCTGACAGCGTGACAGGTTCAGTTTCAGCCTTTCTCATCTGTTCTTCCGAAACCAGTTCAGAATTATCTGATGAATAACGGACTTTATAGTCCTCATCGACAATTTTTGCACTTATATTTACCAGAGCGCCGAACATCTCATCATATTGTGAATTGGTGGGTATCAGTCTGCATTTAATGAAGCTTTCCAGTATTGCTATGTATAAGAGAGAGCAGGCTATACTCATATCTCCGGCGATAAACCGGAGTAAAGGAACTTCAAGTACATAGAGTATCTGATACATAAGCATTGCACCTATGGGTATCAGAGGCAGAATGAAAAATTTTGTTTTTCCGGG
This sequence comes from Oscillospiraceae bacterium, assembly GCA_022788225.1. GTDB lineage: Bacteria > Bacillota > Clostridia > Oscillospirales > Ruminococcaceae > Porcipelethomonas. Next base: position 7,029 of record JALEVO010000149.1, read on the forward strand.
AATACGACATTTTATGAACAGGGTCACAAGCATTATAAGAGTGCAGAATATTTCCCAGCCCATCATCAGCCAGTAAAATAATCCGTATTTATAGCTGGCATCTGACATTACGGCTGCATTTTCAGGAAACCGGAATACCAGCTGGTGCAAATCATTGGTCATTACAAGAACGAAAAACAGGGTAGTTGGTATATAAAACAAATATGTCCGTTCCGGCAGTCTGTAACCCACAGGTTTTCCGACAGAAAAAGCAATGAAAAGACCGAAAAGCGGGATAAAAAGCAGCGGAGCATAGTACATATACCAGATATAGCGTTCTATGGCAATATCTGTAATAATATAGTATTTCAGTGTTTTAAGAATGACCCAGAATATCATCAGAGAGGATATGCACATAAGATACCTTTTAGTCTGCTGCTGGATAATTCTGCGCTGAAGAGAAATGCACCATGCAGAAAATAATATTATATGTATAGCACTGCGGATAAACTGAGTGATTGTGATATCAATATTCATTAATCCTAATATACGGAATATGTATGCAACACCTAATGCCATGAATACAGCTGACAATGAAATCAATTGTTTTTCTTTTTTCATATATTGAAATGTGGAATATTCCACCGCTCCTTTTATTTATATAACAGTTTTGTAAATTTCATATTTCAAACACATTTTTCCCAGTAATCATTATACTTCAAATACCGTATATATTCAAGAGGATTTTTTGCAATTCTGCACACACTAAAAGTGGATAGCTTAACTGAATATTCTAAAACGTGTATCCCGGCATTCTGCCTCTTTATTAGTTTATCTATGAAGACTTTGAGACACTTCCATTTTAAGTTTATAGTTATACTTCTATTTTCTTACATTGTATTATTCATTGCTGTACATTTATTTCTTTCATTATACACTATTTTTTTGTGGTTGTAAATGGATATACTGCTTTACTTATGCGTAAAATCTGCAATAGTTTTGCCGACAGCCGTTGATTTGAAATTCTATTCACCGATGAAAAAATAAAGTTCTGAATTCAGTTATGCTGTGCGGATTCGCCGTGATTCTGTTTTGCCTCCGGTTCAAAATCTAAGAATAGAAAAAGCATTATGCTGATTTTGATTTTCAGCATAATGCTAATCAGAAATTATCATGTTGATATTTATCTAAGTCCACTCTGTAATTTTCAACGATGATACCTTCCTCCTCCAATTTCTTTTTTTGACTTTCAATACCGCCAAAGGCAAAATGTTTTGATAAATTTCCGTTTCTGTCTACCACTTTATAACAGGGATATTTGTATTCATCAGGATTATTATGAAGTATATTACCAACAACTCTGGACAATTTTTTATCGCCTAAAAATTCTGCTATTTGACCATATGTTACTACTTTCCCTTTGGGAATGGTTCTTAAATAATCATATACTTTTTTCTTCATTGCTTCTCCTATATTTTTCGTGTCATAATAAACATCTTTTGAAATAATTATACTCTTATGTTCTGCAAATGTCAATCAACTAAGTGAAGCATTTTCACAAAACTGCCGCACTCTTATCGTAGTAACTGCGCACTGCCAGATTACAATTACAAAAGAACAAGTCACAAAGTTCCAATTTCTCACCCGAATCGTGAGAAAAATACAGAGCCGCAGGCTCAATTTGCTTCTGCTGAAACAATTGCTAAGTTTTTTGAAACAAACCAAGATTATGCGGAGGAAACTGACACAACAAAAAAGTAGGTTCTCCACAAGGAAAACCTACTGAAACTGGTGCCGGTGGTGGGGCTCGAACCCACACGCCATTGCTGACAACAGATTTTGAGTCTGTCTCGTCTGCCAGTTCCGACACACCGGCATAATTAACTTTTAAAGTATACCACAAAACTGGAAATATGTCAAGCAGTTAATTTGTTTTTTCTGATTTTTTTCAGGTGCTTGACTTTTTTCCGGTTTTATGTTAAAATTAATTTGTGCTGAAATAACTCAGTTGGTAGAGTACCTCACTCGTAATGAGGAAGCCGTGGGTTCAAGTCCCATTTTCAGCTCCACACAAATCCCATAGGTACGCCGTTTGCACGTTACTGTAAGCGGCGTATATTTTATTTTGCCTTGTTTTAGTGCGCTATTAGTGCGCCATTAAAATAAAAAACAATTAAAAACGGCTGAAAGCTACAACCATATAATAAAAGAATAGGAGCAGGAAAGCTATCAATTCAGCAGTCCTGCTCCTTTGTTATTTTATGCGTGTTTTTTCTCTTTGACTTTGTGAGTGATAAGCATATCCTGCAAAACATTAGCCGCCTGTTCGTCCGCCTCTGAAATGCAGTGGAGATATTTGTTAGTGGTTTCAAGGTTGCTATGCCCCAGGCGTTCCTGTACCTGTTTGATGTTTACGCCGCCATACAACAGCAATGTAGCGGCAGTATGTCTGAGGCTGTGAAACTTTCTGTGATTCATACCGTATTTTTTGAGAAACTTTGAAAACTGAGCTGACGGCGTATTTGGGTGCATCAGTTCGCCGTTATCCTGAGTAAACAGCCAGTCGTTTTCATGCCACTGACTGCCCAGCCGTTCCGCCTGTCTGTCCTTTTCGGCTCTCAGCAATTTTACAAGGTCAATGCAGTAAGGATTTACAGCAACGGTTCTGACCTCATAATCTTTAGGACGTTTTATTATAATCGGCTGATGCGACACTGATACAGCCGCCCTTTCAATGGTCACTTTGTTGTTTTCATAATCAAAATCACTGAATTTTAACGCCACAAGTTCGCCTCTGCGTGCGCCGGTCATAATAGCAAGTTGTATCAATGTTTGAAACTGCAAGCTTTCTTCTTCCAGATAAGACAGCATTTTCGCCGCCTCTTGTTTGGTGAAAATTTCTATTTTAGGTGTTACAACTCTGGGGATTTCAAGCAGTTCAGCTTTTGCCGGACTCTCTGTAATTATCCGCTGTTTAACTGCAAGTCTGAATATTGACTGTAATATTGCAAGGTATCTTCTGACTGATGATTCAGAAAGCTTTTCGCCGTTTTTACCCCTGCTTTTCGGCATATTACAAAGCTGCTGTACAAACATCTGAACATGAGCCGGTTTTATCTGACTTATCTTGTGCGAACCCAAAGCCGGAATTATTAAGCTGTCAATGGCTTTTGAATATGCGTCATAGGTGCGCTCAGAAAAAGACGGCTTTTTTATTTCAAGGTACACCTTTGCAAACTCTTCAAGCGTTATCTTCTCAGCGTTTCCGGCAATACCCTTCTGACAGCGTTCCTCAAAGTCAAGGGATATCTTCTGCAGTTCCTTGTCAATCTGTTTAGCTGTCATTCCGGGAGCTGGCTTGTAGGTCATGGTGTAGGGTTTAAGCCGCTTGCCCTTGCTGTCATAGCCGTGGTATACCCTTATGGTGTAGGAGATTACTTCGCCGGATTTATTCTTTCTGGGGGTTATTGTGAGCATTTTTCAGACCTCCTTTAAAACGGCGGCTTGTCATAGTCGGTTATT
>JALEVO010000154.1 GCA_022788225.1 Oscillospiraceae bacterium
AAGGGTTCTCCCTCAAACTCCCTTCCTAAAACTTTAACCTATTTTTTCTCATAGGGGCACAGCCCCTATGAGAAAAAATGAATCAAAAGTCTTTGGAAAGGGGTCTGGGGAAGAACCTTTCCTCAGAAAGGTTTGCCCCAGCAGGGTTACGCAGATGACTGTCATAAATTCTGATTTGCATTGCTCGCCAGTAATATATTAATAGTAATACCAGAAAGGAATAAATTTTATGTCAGTTAAAGGTTATGTTCATTCCCTTGAAAGTTTCGGACTGGTTGACGGTCCGGGGGTAAGATATGTGGTTTTTCTGCAGGGGTGTAAAATGCGCTGTAAATTCTGCCATAACCCCGAAACATGGTCGGCAGAGGGCGGTGAGGAATACACAGCAGAGGAGCTTTTCAAAAAGGCGTACCGCTACAAAAACTACTGGAAACAAAACGGCGGTATTACAGTCAGCGGCGGAGAACCTCTTCTGCAAATCGAATTTGTAACAGAGTTTTTCAGACTGGCAAAGCAAAAAGGCATAAACACCGTTCTTGACACCGCCGGACAGCCTTTTTCGGAAAACGATGAATGGCTTGAAAAGTTCAGGGCACTTATGGAGTATACCGACCTTGTAATGCTTGACCTGAAAGAAATGGACGCTAAGCTTCACCATGACCTGACCGGTTTCGGCAATGAAAATGTGCTGAAAATGGCGCAGTGGCTTTCGGACAATAACAAGCCAATGTGGATAAGACATGTTCTTGTACCCGGTGTTACAGATGATGAAAGCGGACTGCGTGAGATGAAAAGATTTGTTGATATGCTCAATGGTGTAGAGCGTATTGAGGTGCTTCCTTATCATACGCTGGGAATGTTCAAGTGGGAAAAGCTTGGTATTCCTTATCCCCTTGACGGTGTGCGTACTCCGACAGACGAGGAAGTAAAAAAGGCGGAGGAAATACTGGGTATACAAAAGTAGGGTAACTAAAAAAAGTATTCGGGCGACCATTGGTCGCCCGTTATTTTTATTCACAGTTCCTCAGACTGATACATAATATATAAAAGAAAATCTTATATGAAACGAGGGCTTGTTATGAATAATGATATTACATTTCTTGTTGTCGGGGGAGATTTAAGGCAGGTCTACACAGCCGGCGCACTTGCTGAGAATTACAAGGTATATGCCGCCGGATTTGACGTTAATATCTCACTGCCGGAGAATGTGACAGCAGTAGGCTGTACACTTGATATGCCGGAAAAAGCTGACATAATAATTCTTCCCCTGCCGGCATCGCAGAACGGTGTATTTGTAAACACTCCGTTTGGCAAAAACAATATTCCGCTGACAAGCCTTTTTTCAGTTTTAAATGATAACGGAATGGTTTTAGGCGGCAGGATAGACGCAAAAACCATGAAGATTTTCGATAAATATTCTATAGAGGCGATTGATTATTTCGACCGTGAGGAGCTAAGCGTGCTGAATGCTGTTCCAACAGCAGAGGGCGCAGTACAGATAGCTATGGAGGAATTGGCTACAACCATTTTCAGACAGAAAGTCCTTGTAACAGGTTATGGAAGAATCTCCAAAGTACTGGTGAAAATTCTTGTCGCAATGGGGGCAGAAGTGACGGTTACTGCAAGAAAATATTCCGACCTTGCATGGGCAGAAATCAACGGCTGCCGTACTCTCCATACCTCAATGCTGAAAGAAAAAATCGGAGAATTCACTCTTGTGTTCAATACTGTTCCGGCGGTCATACTTAATGAAGAAATACTTAAAAATGCAGGTACTGAAACCCTGATAATAGACCTTGCGTCCAAACCCGGCGGAGTTGACTTTGACGTTGCCGGAAAGCTGGGTCTTAAAGTAGTCTGGGCACTTTCTCTTCCGGGAAAGGTAGCCCCCATAAGTTCGGGAGAAATAATAGCCTCTACTGTTCTCAATATCCTTAAAGAGAGGAGATATACAGATGGCTGATCTTTCAGAGATCAGAATCGGTTACGTTATGACCGGTTCATTTTGTACATTCAATAAAAGCTTTTTGCAGGCACAGGCACTGAAAAAAAGCGGTGCTGACCTGATACCGGTAATGTCATATAATGCCGCCTCAATAGATTCAAGGTTCGGCACAGCAGAGGATAATATAAAAAAGCTTGAGGATATCTGCGGGAGAAAGGTGATTACACGAATTGAAGACGCAGAACCAATAGGTCCCAAAAATCTGACGGATATACTTGTTGTCTGCCCGTGTACCGGAAACACCTGTGCAAAGCTTGCGGCAAGTATTACTGACAGTCCGGCTACCATGGCGGTGAAGTCACATCTCAGAAACAAAAAGCCGGTTGTTATTGCTCTTGCGTCAAACGATTCTCTTGCCGGTTCCATGAAAAATATCGGAATGCTTATGAATATGAAAAATTACTACTTCGTCCCGATTTATCAGGACGATAAAGTGAATAAGCCCACTTCTGCAATATGCGATTTTTCAAGACTGGAGGAAACTATTTCTGCGGCTCTTGACGGAATACAGCTTCAGCCGATACTTTGCTGAAAAAACGGGACACCTGCAACAGGTGTCCCATAAATTTTATAGTGAAAGCAAAAAATAATTTTGCTTTCACTATAATAATTTATTTTTATTGCCTTGCACATACGCTTACTTCGTAAGCTCCGTGCATATCGGCTAATAGTAAACGAAAAATTTTTTTCATTTACTATAGTTATATAATACTTTTAAGCTCTTTAAGAGCATCTCCCATGTTGATAATACACCAGTTACTTTTGTATTTAAGCACCTCAAATTCCATAGTCTGAGATTTTTCCTTGTCGTCACCCTTGACAGTTACCTTAACCTTTACTTCATATCCCGACATTGAATCTGCTTTCGGAGCAATTTCACCGTAAAGCCTGACTGGTATTGACGCTTCTTTCAGCCTTTTCTTGCTCTTGAACTTGTAATCAATGCTTAAATCGTCACCAAATTCGTCCTCCAGCAATTCGTTGATTTCTTCTGCGTCTGCATAGTATGAATCAATTTCAGAACTGGTGTCCACCATAAAATCAGCACAAGCCTCACACAGATATTTTCCCTTTCCGGTTTCTGCCGCCTTTAACATATTCTCAACAGGTTCTTTATAGTCCCCCGGATAGAAAATCAGGAATAGACGAAAAATTATGACAGCAACACCAACTATTACAGCGCCAACAGCGGCATACGCTTTTTTTGACGCCGCTGATACAGTTTTTTTCTGAGGCGCACCGCATGATGTGCAGATATTGTCACTGTCCTCCAGCATTGCGCCGCACTGTGAACAGAATTTACTCATTATTTATTTTCCCCCCCTGAAATTAGAAACCGATGGTAAGTTCCATCGGTTTGATATGTATTAATTAAAAGATTCCGCCTAATCCCATAATGCACCAGTCACCGTTTATTTTATAAACATTGAGTGTCATTGTCTGGCTGTCACTGTCATCATCGCCCTTGGCTTTAATCTTAACGTCAACTTCGTAGCCTTTTCTTACCTTGATTTTTCCATCATATGCATCTTCAAGCATTTCTTCAAGGTCTTCAAGGTCGTCCTTGTCAATCTTTTCCTTATCCTTGATTTTGTAAGAAACCTTTATGTCATCGCCAAGTTCGTCTTCCATGTCTTCCAGCATATCTTCAGCTTCGTCATCAAGTTCGTCGATGATTTCACTTTTCTTCATATCTTCATACTGTTCGTCAAGAACAAATTCAGGCATACACTTGTAAAGGTATTTTCCCTTTCCGGTTTCTATTGCCTTGCACATATTGTCGATTGGTTCTTTGTAGCTTCCGCCGAAAAGTGCTTTCATAATCAGCAGAAGAATGACGATAATTACCGCAGCTGCCGCAATCAGAGGTGCATTTGATTTTTTTGATTCATTTGTGCTTTCTGCTGTTCCGTCCGGTGTGCTTGTCTGTGCTGCGCCGCATGATGAACAGATTTCAGCATTGTCGTCTATTTCTGTTCCGCACTGCATACAAAATTTACTCATTAATTTAACCCCCATAATATTAAAATTATATCAAATACATTTTATCATAACAAAGTGAATTTGTCAATATAATATGACTTTTTTGTTATGAATAACAATTTGATACAGGAATACACCGGCTATTTTGATAATTCTTTTATAATTTTGTCAAGAGTTTCAATTGCCTGATCGTAATGCTCCTGCATTTCCTTTTCAGATGTAAGAGTCTGTGTGACTTTTCTTATACCTATGTAAATATCGTCAGGAATATTTCCGTCCGTATAGCCTATAAGTTCTGCAAAGTCAGTATCTTTAAGATAAAAACCATATTCCTTTATATTGGGATTATCAGGATACAGTTCCTCAAGGTTTACAAGAGTTTCTTCCGGCATAATAAGTTCAGCCGAGTTTTTGTCTGCAATGACAAGCATTGTTTCACCCATCTGGAATTCCGCTGAAAGCTTTGTAAGGCTTGATTCATAAAGACCCATGGAATTGGTGTCTTCATTTTCAGAAATCGGAATGTAAAGAATGTCTGCACAATTTTTATCGTCGTCATTATAGTCATCGGTAAACTGGTCAAAATATTTGCCAATGTCTTCAATCCTGTAATAAAGTTCTGTGTCATTGCACAAAAGCATGAACTTAATATCCGGTTTTGTGGTTGTAAGAGTATCATAAACCAGAAATGCCGCTATCAGGACAAAAAAGGTAGATATCCCCAGCCACCATTTATTGTGGTAGATAAAGTTTTTAAACTTCTGCCATGGTGTATAATGTTTTTTTTCGTCCGGTTTTAAATCAAGCTTGTCTGATTCAGATATTACCCCTTGTTTCAGCTTGAGCAGTTCGACTTTTTCTTCAGCCAGCGTTTTTCCGTATTCTTCACGCTCTTTCTCCTGAACTTTAAGTTCTTCTTCTTTTTCTGCTTCAAGCTTCTGTCTTTCCTTTTCGTCAACTTGTCTGACTGTGTCAATAATCCCCTGTTTCTTTTTCTTGTTTTTATCCATTATTTCTCCTTAAAAACAAACAATAGGGGAAACATTGCGTGGACAACACCGCTGCCGATAATTATGCAGTATTGCTTTAAGGCAATACCGCACAATTAACGGCTGACGCCTTTGCCGCACATCTGCTTGCAGATTTTCCGTCATATCACACAAAAACCTCTTGACATACGCCAGTATGCCTGCGAGTTTTTTATGCAATCTGCCGGAAAATCTGACTGCGCATCTGTACGACAATAATTATGCAGTATTGCCTTAAATGTTCCCCTATGTGAATCAGTTTTCGTCTTCAGCAGTTTCAGATTTGCGATTATCCTGAACGATAGGACGCATTGTAGGAAACAGCAGGACATCTCTTATAGACGGGCTGTCAGTCAGCAGCATAACAAGCCTGTCAAGACCAAGTCCCAGACCGCCTGTCGGAGGCATACCGTATTCAAGTGCTGTAACAAAGTCTTCGTCGACTTCGGCATTTGCACCTGTTGCTCTCTTTGCCTCAACCTGACGGACAAATCTTTCTTTCTGGTCAACAGGGTCATTAAGTTCAGAGAACGCATTACCCATTTCCCTTGCATAGATGAAGTATTCAAATCTCTCTGTAAATGCAGGGTCAGACGGCTTTCTCTTTGCAAGAGGAGAGTTTTCAACCGGATAATCATAGATGATTGTAGGCTGAATAAGCTTTGCTTCAACGAATTCGTCAAAGAATGCTATGAGAACGTGTCCCTTTGTGGCATTTTCGCCCTCTTCGACCTCTACGCCCTTTTCCTTTGCGCAGGCTCTTGCGTCTTCGTCAGTTGCCCAGTCATTGTAGTCAACTCCGGCATACTTTTTAACAGCTTCAACCATTGTAAGTTTTTCCCATGGCGCTGCAAGGTTAATCTGCTCACCCTGATATGAAATAGTAGTACTTCCGCAGATTTTCAGAGCAAGAGTTTCATACATATTTTCAATAAGCTCCATCATGCCCTTGTAATCTGTGTAAGCCTGATACATTTCAATTGAAGTAAATTCCGGATTGTGAGATGTGTCCATACCCTCATTTCTGAAAATACGTCCTACCTCATAAACCTTTTCAAAGCCGCCTACTATCAGTCGCTTTAAATAAAGTTCTGTTTCGATTCTAAGATACATATCAATGTCAAGGGCATTATGATGTGTCTTGAAAGGTCTTGCGGCTGCACCGATTTCAAGAGTATGCAGTACAGGTGTGTCAACCTCAATATATCCCAGACTGTCAAGATAGTTTCTTATCTCACGGAGAATAAGGCTTCTCTTTACGAAAGTATCCTTGACGTCCGGATTTACGATAAGGTCAAGATAACGCTGTCTGTAGCGCATATCCTGATCCTTAAGACCGTGCCACTTTTCAGGAAGTGGAAGAAGTGACTTTGAAAGGAGAGTTATCTTTTCCGCATGAACAGAAATTTCTCCCTTTCTTGTTCTGAAAACAAAGCCCTCGATACCAACGATATCGCCGATATCCCACTTCTTGAATTCTGCAAATTCTTCTTTGCCGATATCGTTCATTCTGACATAAACCTGAATCCTGTCAGATTCATCTCTTACGTCAATGAAGTTAGCCTTGCCCATATCACGCCAGCTCATAATACGTCCGGCAATGGAAATTTTCTTTTCTTTAAGCTTGTCAAGTTCCTGTGCAAGCTTTTCCTCGTCGTCACCGGCAACGCTCTTTGCAGCAGCCTCGTCAGCCTCATACTGTGCCTTTAAAGCCGCATTTTTGCCTGTGACATCGTATTTTGTTATCTGATAAGGGTCAGCATTTCTTGACTTTAAGTCATCAAGCTTTTCAAGACGCACTTTTTTCAGTATATTAATATCCTGTTCGGTAATTTCCTCTGTAATATTATTCTGATTTTCACTCATTGTCTGATTTTCACCGCCAATTTATTTTACTTTGAAATATCCATAACTTCAAATCTGAGTTCGCCAACCGGAGCCTCAACTATGAAAATATCGCCGACTTTTTTCTTCATAGCCGCTTTCCCGATAGGAGAATCGTCAGAAATTTTTCCGCCGTCAACATCAGCTTCAGTTGTGCTGACAATCTGGAGGGTTTCAACGTCCTCTGTGCCGACTCTCTTGATTTTGATAATAGAACCGATACCGATTTCATCTACGGAAATCTTATCGTCATCAACAACCTCGGCGTTAGAGATAGTTTCCTCTAACTGTGCAATCTGTGCTTCAAGGAGAGCCTGTTCATTTTTCGCTTCATCATACTCTGCGTTTTCTGAAAGGTCACCGAATGATCTTGCTTCTTTCAGCTTCTGGGCAACCTCAGCACGTCTGACAGTTACAAGTCGTGTGTATTCTTCCTGAAGTTTTTCAAAACCTTCTCTGGATATCTGCTTTTTTGCCATAGCCAATTAAACTCCTTATTCAATTCGTCCGGCAGCACACCGGAATTGTGCAGTACCGGCATAAATATTCTATCATAATATTATAAATGATTTTTTTCATTTTGTCAACTGCTGATGTGAGGTTTAATGCAATTGAAAACAGGCAGAGCGTTTGCTTTTACACTCTGCCTGTCGTTTATGAAAGGTATTTATTTACCAGAAGACTTGAAATATTATATGAGTCGCTGTTTGTATGGTGTTTTTCTCCTGCTTCTTCCGGTGATACTGTTTCGCTTTTTAATGCGGTAAGAACTGCGTCGTCAGACAGTTCAAAAAGCGAATTTATATCAAGCTCACTCAGGTTTCCGGCGTTGAACATTTCAATGTTGTATTTTGCAATTACAGCGTCAGGACGTGAAAAGCATAAAACCGCAAACATAACTGTAAACACTGCCGCTGTCCATTTTGCCGTGGAAAACTCAAAACGCAGCTGCTTTATTGCAATGATAACAAAGAAAAATGCCATAAGCACCATAAACCACATTGTATAAACTCTGAGCCTTGTCAGTCCGTAAGCGGAAATATAAATGACCATTTTGCTTATGGCAACTGCTATCATCACAAGTGTAAATGCGCAGAGGATAAGGCTGTATATTTTAAGTGCGGCGGGCTTGTTTCTGCCGCCTTTTTTAGCAAGCAGATTAATAATAAGTATTACCGCAAAATTTATTATTGAAATAATACACAGTTCAAAAAATCCTTTTCTTGCATAGTCCGAGTAGATGTAGCCATCAGGCAGTCTGCCTGAAAATGCCGAGAGAAAATAGTTTGCCTGTGAGATGAAAAACATCACATATAAAATGCAGATTGGAGTAACAGCAGTATAAATAATCATATTCTGTACGCATTTGGCATTTTTTATGCTCTTTTCGCATTCCTCATCTGAAAGGAGAGTGATTTTTTCACGGTGAATGTTAGTGTAAAGCATACTGAATAAATAGCAGGCACAGGGAACGGCAATAATTATCTGACATATAATCTGCCAGATATTTTCAGCTGCAATAAAACTGAATACACTTCCCAGCATATCAGCAACGCCGTCATCTGCGGACATAAGCAGCATACCCACAACGGTGGTAAGGGGAATAGTAACTAAAAGTCCGATAATAACCATTTTAAGGTTGCTTCCGAATTTTGAACTTCTTACAGACGAATTGACCGCTTTGAACTCATATGAAAAATTTGCGAAAGGGTATTCTAAAATTGCCTTGATAAGTGCAAAAGGAAGAAAGCGTTCCAGCATTTTTTTCCCAAGAGCCGTTGAATACACAAAATAGCCTATACCGGAAATGAGAAAAAGAGTGTCAAGAAATTCTATAAGAACGTTGTCTGTGATTGAATAAACCGTGCTGAAAAGGTACAGAACGGCTGCAAGAACGCAGTTGAATTTTGTGAATTTAACGTCTGATTTTTTCATAAATATAACAGCTACTGTAATTACTGCCGCAAATACTGCTGTGGCAAGAAATCCGGAAGTGTTATATATTACAAACCGTACAAATCCCAATGAAATCAGCAGGATAAGAATAGAAGAAACGCATTCTGTAACGCTGAAACTTACCGCCTTTTTTTCCGCTTTAACTGTATCAATAATGTTTATTTCGTCCATGTCTGAATCTCCTTTCGTTTTAATCTTCCTCACGCCATTCAAGTATATCCCCCGGCTGGCAGTCAAGTACCTTGCATATCTTGTCAAGGGTAGAAAAACGCACAGCCTTTGCCTTTCCGGTTTTGAGTATGGAAAGATTTGCAGGAGTGATATCAATTTTTTCGGCAAGCTCGTTTGAGGAAATTTTCCGCTTTGCCATCATTACATCAAGATTAACAATAATAGCCATATTATCCTCCGTCAGACTGTAAAGTCGTTTTCCGACTTGATTTCAACTGCTTTTTCAAAAACGTTTTTTAATACTCTCATGATAAGTCCGAACATGACTGCCAGCATTGCCGGAAGAAGAAATATGAATTTCCACAGTCCGAAAACAGCAAAAGAAACACCTGCAAGCATACACGCCCATGAAATATGCCTTAAACAAGTAGTATTACGCTGTGTAAAAACCTGTTCTCTGTTGATGTTTTCAAGTAAAACATGAAGTTCAAACAGTGCTATAAGAGCTAATATTTCGCAGATGTAAAGGCAGATGCACATAGGCAGCACAATTCCAGTCTCCCCGAAAAGCCCTCTTCCTAAGGACATTTTTTCATACCACTTTGAAAACGCCGGTACAAAAAAAGTCAGAATAAGCACTATCCCTCCGGTTACCATTGTAAGGATTCTTGAAAGCAAAAGTGATCTGGTTTTAGTCCACATAAAATATACCCCTTTCCTTGTTATGGGAAAAGTATATCATATCAATTACCATTTGTCAAGTATTTTTTATTGTTTTTCGATATTTTTTATTTGTTTTTCAGATTAGACAGTAAAAAATACGGAGAGCAAATACTCTCCGTACTGTAAGCTTTTATGAATTATTTTCGCTTTTATAAGTATCCTCAAGCCACTTTATCATTTCATCGAATCCCTCCTGCGTAAAGGGAAACTCTTTTTCGTGTTCCATTTCAGCAAGTTCAGAGCAAAGCATACCATGCCATGTCATAGCTTTCAGCTTGTCAGACTCAGGCACAATTTTGTAGCTGAAACTGCCAAGACTTCCCGTAAAGGAGTTGCCGGACTGATAAAAGTAAAAATTTCTTAAATCAAATATTTCTGACGCACTTGTACCCATTATCTGTCAAGTCCCTCTCTGAGTGATGCAGTGAAATCAAATACCGGTTTTTCGCAGTTTTCCGGGTCTTTTCCGATAATGTTGACAACTGCACTGCCTACAATTACACCGTCGCAGTACTGCTTGATATCATGTGCCTGTTCAGCATTGGAAATGCCGAAACCGATAGCGCAGGGGATATCAGTATATTTCTTTATTTCAGAAATGAACTTATTGAAATCTGTTTTGAATGATGAACGCATTCCGGTAACGCCGGTTGAAGAAACGCAGTAAACAAAGCCCCTTGCAGATGACGCAATTTTTTCAATTCTGTCCTTTGAGGTTGGTGTAACAAGACTGATTGAAATTATGTCGTGATTGTCAGCGTATGGCTGAATCTCATCCTTTTCCTCATAAGGCATATCGGGAATGATAACGCCGTCAATGCCGATTTCAGCGCAGATATCAAAGAAACGCTCTGTGCCGAAACCGAAAATCGAATTGAGGTAAAGCATAAGCAGCAGCGGCATATCCGTTCTCTGTCTTATTCTTTTTACCATTTCAAAAATTCCGGCAAGAGTAGTACCACCCGAAAGCGCTCTGACGCTTGCCGCCTGAATGACCGGTCCTTCTGCGATAGGGTCGGAGAAAGGTACGCCAAGCTCAATTATGTCAGCGCCTGCCGCTTCCATTTTGTAAACTGCCTTTTCAGTAGCCTCATAACCGCCGTCACCGCAGGTAACATAGGTAATAAGCGCCTTCTTGCCCTGTTCTTTAAGCTCACCGAGCTTTTTTTCTATTCTATTCACTGATATTCACTCCTCTGTACCTTGCAATCTGATAAACGTCCTTGTCGCCGCGTCCGGAAAGATTTATAACCATTATCTGGTCTTTGCTCATTGTCGGTGCGATTTTAAGAGCCGCCGCAACGGCGTGAGCCGATTCAATTGCCGGGATAATTCCCTCTGTTTTTGAAAGATACTCAAATGCGCAGACTGCTTCTTCGTCTGTTACCGGAACATAATCCGCCCTGCCTGTCTTGGCAAGATTGGCGTGTTCAGGACCGATACCCGGATAGTCAAGACCGGCTGAAATTGAGTAAACCTCGTCTATCTGTCCCTCATAGTTCTGGAGGAAAACAGACTTCATTCCGTGGAAAATGCCGTCTCTTCCTCTTGCAAGTGTTGCCGCATGATACTTGGTTTCAACGCCCTTTCCGGCAGCTTCGGCACCTACTAAGCGAACACTTTCGTCACCGATAAAATCGTAAAATGCACCGATTGCATTTGAACCGCCCCCAACGCAGGCAACAACGCAGTCCGGCAGACGCTTTTCCTTTTCAAGCAGCTGTGCCTTTATTTCTTCGCTGATTATCTTCTGGAAATCACGAACCATCTGCGGATACGGGTGAGGTCCCATTGCTGAACCGATAAGATAGTAGGTTGTTTCAATGTTAGTAGCCCAGTCCTTCATTGCCTCGTTTACGGCGTCTTTAAGAGTGGAAGTACCGCTTGTAACAGCAGTAACCTTTGAGCCTAAAAGCTGCATTCTGTAAACATTCAGCGCCTGTCTTTCCATATCGACTGCGCCCATGTAAACCTCGCATTCCATGTTGAACAGTGCTGCGGCAGTAGCAGTTGCAACTCCGTGCTGACCTGCACCTGTTTCAGCGATAATACGCTTTTTGCCCATTTTCTTTGCAAGCAGTATCTGACCTAAAACGTTGTTTATCTTGTGAGAACCTGTGTGATTCAAGTCCTCTCTCTTAATGTAGATTTTAGCGCCGCCTAAATCCTTTGTCATTTTTTCGGCATAGTAAAGCATAGACGGTCTGCCTGCATAATCTCTGTAAAGTGCTTTCAGTTCTTCCTGAAATTCCTTGTCTTTGCTGTAATGCTCATAAGCCCTTTCAAGCTCGCAGACAGCGTTCATTACAGTTTCCGGAACATACTGTCCGCCGTAAATACCATATTTACCTTTTGTATCCAAGTTACACACTCCTGACAATTTTCATAAATTTTCTTATCTTATCCCTGTCCTTGAAACCGTCTGTTTCAATTCCGCCGGAGATGTCAACTCCGTCCGGTGAAACGGTTCTGACAGCATTTTCAACATTATTGCAGTCAAGCCCTCCTGCAAGCATAAACGGCGTACTGAAAACAGCATTTTTTATTACGCTGTAGTCAGCGGTTTTTCCGGTACCGCCGTAGCTGTCAGGGGAGAATGCATCAAGCAGCAGCATATCTGCGCCGTATCCGTCAGCATTTTCAATATCTGAAATCTCTTTCACTCTGACTGCTCTCCATATATTACAGTTTACAACATTTTTCAGCGCTTGTAAATAGCTTTTGTCCTCGTCGCCGTGAAGCTGTATCACATCAAGCTTATCAGCATATTTTTTTGCAATGCTTTCCAAAGGATCATTGACGAAAACCCCGACTCTTTTAATGTCCTTATCAAGCATACTTTCAAGTGTCAGAAACTGTTCATAGCCAACACTTCTTTTAAATCCGCCGGATAGGATAAAGCCGGCATAATCGGGCTTGAACTCATTTATATAGCCGATATCCTCTGGACGTCTTAAACCGCAGAGCTTTACTTTCATACGCCCGCCCTCAGTGCTTTCATGGTTTCGGCAATGTTGCCGCTGCGCATTAGCGTTTCCCCGATAAGCACAGCGTCTGCACCGCTTTCACGGACAAATCTCATGTCCTCATTTGAAGCAATACCGCTTTCTGAAACAACCACGCAGTTTTCCGGAACAAGCAATGCAAGACGCTTTGTGTTTTCAAGGCTTACCTCAAAGGTTTTTAGGTTGCGGTTGTTGATACCCACAATTTTCGGTGAACATTTCAGAATGCTTTCAAGTTCCTCCTCGTTGTGGGATTCAAAAAGACAGTTCATTCCAAGGGACTCCGCAATCTCTCTGAAACGGTTCATGGTATCAGTGTCAAGTACGGCGGCAATGAGTAAAACTGCGTCTGCGCCTATCACCCTTGCCTCGTAAATCTGGTACTCGTCAAAAATGAAATCCTTTCGGAGTATGGGTAGGTCAACTGCCTTTCTGATAGCTTTGAGGTACTCGCTGCTTCCTTTGAAGTAAAATTCTTCAGTAAGACAGGATATAGCGTCAGAACCGGCTTTTTCGTAGTTTACCGCAATTTCAACAGGGTGAAAATCCTCGCAGATAACCGATTTTGACGGTGACGCCTTTTTCACTTCGGAAATAACGGAAAGACCGTCTTTTCTGAGTGCCGCATAAAAATCCCTGCACGGAGTTTTCATGGAAAGAGCTTTTTCTTTTATTTCTTCCGGAGAAATTGTGGCTTTCTCACGTTCAAGCTGTATTTTTCTTTTTTCAATAATTTCATCTAAAATCATAGTGATAATCACTCCCTTCAATATAATAGTTGAATTATATTAGGCATATTTCCTTTTAATCTGTTGTAAATGAATAAAATACTTAATATTATCAATGCTCCATACATTTTATAGTCGAATTTATCATGTATACGAAATCTCCATCTTTCCTCTTTTGTAAGATAGTCAGAACGGTTTTTGATTTCAATTGAAAGTTTATGCCATTTATAAGCTCCGATAATTAAAGCAGCAATTCCTAAAGTAATATCCCAATATGAAAGTATTTCTTTTACAATTGTCCAGTCCATATTTAAAATTTATTTGAATATTCGATAAGCTGTTTAAGTTTAGCAAGCGCCCAGCCGCCGTCGATTGATGCCTTTGCAAGATTGATTCCCTCGGAAATACTTCCGGCTTTTCCGGTGATGTAAAGCGCACAGCCGGCGTTGAGCAGAACAATATCACGCTTTGCACCCTGAATTTCTCCTTTGAGGATTCCAAGAGTGATTTTTGCGTTTTCAGTTGCAGTACCGCCCACGATTTCGGACTTTTCAGCCATTTTCATGCCGTAATCTTCCGGATTTATTTCATAGAAAGAAGTTTTGCCGTCCTTTATCTCGCATACGGAAGTTGTATCGGAAATGGAAATTTCATCAAGCCTGTCGTTTCCGTAAACCAGCATTGCACGCTTGATTCCGAGGTTCATGAGTACTCCAGCCATTGGCTCAAGCAGGTTCTTGTCGTAAACTCCAAGAAGAATATAGTCGGTATTTGCCGGATTTGCAAGGGGTCCTAAGATATTGAAAACTGTTCTGATTCCAAGGTCACGTCTTGCCGGACCAACATACCTCATAGAGCCGTGATAGCTTTGTGCAAAGAGGAATGAAATGCCGATGTTGTCTACCATTTCCTTTGCCTGTTCAGGTGCGGAAGAAATCTTTACGCCTAAGCTTTCCAGAACGTCAGCGGCACCGCTTTTGCTTGAAACACTTCTGTTGCCGTGTTTTGCGACTTTAGCACCACAGCCTGCGATAACGAATGATGAAGTTGTTGAAATGTTAAATGTACTTGCAAGGTCGCCGCCCGTTCCCACAATGTCAACTGCGTCACGGCAGCCCTCGATAGTGTTTGCTTTTTCTCGCATTATTTTTGCAAAGCCTGTTATCTCGTCAACAGTTTCGCCCTTGATTCTTAAAGCTGTGAGGAAACCGGCAATCTGTGCGTCAGTGGCATTGCCGTTCATGATAATGTCCATGGCGTCCATTGCTTCTTCACAGGTAAGGCTGTTTCCGTCAGTAACCTTTGCAATAAACGGTTTTAACAGTTTCTTGGGCATTTCCTTTTTCGGCAGTTTATCAGAATCGAGGTTTAGTCCCTTAACGTTCATAAGGAAGTTTCTTATTATGATTTTTCCGTCGGCAGTCAGAACCGATTCTGGGTGGAACTGGAGTCCGTAAGTAGGGTGTTCCTTGTGCTGTACTGCCATTATCTGTCCGGCAGTATCAAATGCGGTTGCTTCGAGGCATTCAGGAAGTGAGGAATGTTCTGCAATAAGGGAATGATATCTTGCTGCCTCGATATCCTTGGGCAGGTCTTTGAAGAGTGGTGTGGCATTGTCAATGGAAATTTTGCTTGACTTTCCGTGCATAAGCTCGTCAGCCTTTACGATTTTTCCGCCGAAAGCCTCGCATATTGACTGGTGTCCCAGACAGATTCCTAAAATAGGCAGTCTGCCGGAAAAATGCTTAATAACCTCAACGGAAATTCCGGCGTCTTTCGGATAACCCGGACCAGGAGAAATAACGATTGCTTCCGGTGAAAGCTTTTCAATTTCCTCAATGGTAATGCAGTCGTTTCTTACTACCTTTATATCACTGTAAATCTCTCCGAAATACTGGTAGAGGTTATATGTGAATGAATCGTAGTTGTCAATCATGAGAATCATAATGCAGATGCCTCCTTAATTGCGTTAATCATGGCTAAAGCCTTGTTCTGGGTTTCCTGATATTCCTTTTCCGGTACAGAATCGTGAACAATTCCTGCGCCAGCCTGAACGTATGCCTTTTTATTTTTGAAGAGAACGGTTCTTATTGCGATACAGGTGTCGATATTTCCGTCAAATCCGATATAGCCAATCGTTCCGCCGTAAAGACCACGCCTTTTGTTTTCAAGCTCGTCGATAAGCTCCATTGCCCTTACTTTAGGCGCACCTGAAAGAGTTCCGGCAGGAAGTACTGCCATAAGTGCGTCAAGAGCATTTTTGTCGTCACGGAGTTCTCCTTTGACGTCGGAAACAAGGTGCATTACCTTTGAATACTTTTCAGTTTTCATATAGCTTGCAACTTCCACTGTGCCAAACTTTGAAACCTTTCCCACGTCATTTCTTCCCAGGTCAACGAGCATTGTGTGTTCTGCACGTTCTTTCGGGTCGGCATTGAGTGCCTTTTCGAGCATTGCGTCCTCTTCGTCTGTCTTTCCTCTCGGCATTGTGCCGGCAATAGGCTTGGTTTTGACGATACCGTTTTTAACGCTTACCAGCATTTCCGGAGAAGAACCGGCAATAGTATAATCATTGCTTTTAAAGTAGTAGAGGTAAGGAGAAGGGTTATTTGCTCTGAGCATTCTGTAAACGTTAAAGCTTTCGGGGGGATTTTCAATTTCAAAGCGCTGTGAAAGAACTATCTGGAAAATATCGCCGTTTAGAATATATTCCTTTGCCGTTTCAACATTGTGAATGAATTCTTCCTTTGTAACGTTTGAATTCACCTTGAAATCCTTTGCTTTTCCAGGTGAATGAGGTCTTTCAAAATAGGAATTGATTTTGTCCTCCAGCTTTTCAAAGCGTTTCTGTGCATCAGCGTACTGCTTGTCAATATCGCCATCGGCTCTGATATTTTTTATAAGTATGACCTTGCTGTTAAGGTGGTCGTATGCAACCAGCTCGTCATAGAGGAAAAGGTGACAGTCCGGCATTTTTGTGTCGTCCTCCGGAACGTTTGTAAGCTTTGTTTCAGTGTATCTTACAGTGTCGTATCCGAAATAACCTACAAATCCGCCTGTGAGATTCGGGACGTTTCTGAGTTTCGGAGATGTGTAGTCTTTAAGTATCTCACTTAAAAAGCTGACAGGATTTGTTATCTGTTCGGTCTTTGTCTTACCGTCCTTTATTATATCTGCACGTCCTTTGTCAATTACAACTTCCATAAGGGGATTTATTCCTATAAATGAATATTTGCCCCACTGTGTACCGTTATTTACAGATTCAAGGATAAAGGCATTTTCCTCGCCTCTCTGCAGCGCCTTGAAAATGTGGACTGGCGTAAATGAATCTGACATAACATCATAAAAGACAGGGTGAACTTTATAACCCTTTATGTCATTTTTCAGCTGTTCAATATCCGGATAAATCATTGCTATTACTCCTTTTCGATAATTTTGCAGGGCAGATTTGTGTTTTATAGTGAACG
>JALEVO010000019.1 GCA_022788225.1 Oscillospiraceae bacterium
TTTCCTGAAGAATACCAATGCTCTCGGATTCTGTTGTTTCGCTTTTTTTCACTGATGACATATTTTCCGCTGCATTCTGCATGGTTCTGTAAAAATCCATCAGATCTTCGTTATTATCCGAAGATGAACTGGTATCTGAACTGTTCTGAAAAGCAACATTACCGTTTTTTGGTGTAAATCCGACTATCTCAAGCTCTCCGCTTTCGATATACTTGTTTACAAAGTCATATGCGGAAGTTTTATTGCCGGCATAGTTATCGGTATTAACAGACATTTCCTTGTATAAAGTGCTGATAATTCCGCTGTTATCCGGAACACTGTTTCCAGTCATAACCACACCAAGCAGTCCTGAAAGCTGTACAGGGTCGGCAGAAATGATATTTTCCGAAAAATCTGATATTTTAATATCATTATCATTCAGACCGAAATTCAGTCCTGACATATAGGCTTCATTGTCAAGGGTATTCTGCGGTATAACCGGATAATACACCTGTTCATCAAGCTGACCTTGAATAATGTTTTCAGTCAGAGTATTGATTATTCCCATGTATTCAGCATTCTGTTCACCGCCTGTCTGGGTACCGGCAATCATCATCTGAATAATATCAGCAAAAGAAACTCCCGAACCAATAAGCTGATTAAGCTGACCGGCTGAAATGCCATTTTGCTGAAGCATCTGGGTTCTCAGTGTCTGTTCAATCTGTGTCATATCCATATTTTCTCACCCCCTTTCACTGGTGAATGAATCACTCACCGGAAGTTATTTTAAATGATAAAAACTCCTCAATTGAAGTTTCATTTTCCTTTGCTTCAAGTCTGCGGTATTCTTCCCGCTGCTGTTCTTCGAGCTTGTCAAGTCCTGAAAGTTCCTGTGAAAGCCTTACAACGTTTCTGCGCTGCTTTTCAATTTTCATTTCAGCAAGATTTATCTGGTATTTCGTCTGCGTCTGCTCACGCTTGACGCCGTCCATCTGCATACTGTAAAACATAAGCTTTGCAGCTGTTGTACCTTTTGTAACCTCTTCATTTGATTCATGCCGCAAACGGTTCATTGTGTCATCAAGCTGACTCATTTTTTCTTCCAGAACATTTTTTTCACGCCTGAGTCCCAGCAGAACGTTTTTTTCAGATTCCAAAATCTGTTTCTTATAATCACGCATTTTCTGCATGGAAAAAACAAATTTTTTCATATCTGTCCTCCATTAATCAGGCAAGAATCTCACTTATCATTCTGACTGTATCGTCAAAGTCCACCTTCTCATCAACAGGCTGCTGGAGAAATTCATTTACCGCCGGCATACGGTTTATTGCCTCATCAAGTTCAGGATTGCTGCCGGTCTTGTATGCACCAATGGAAATAAGGTCGGCATTTTCCTGATATAATGACATAATCTTCCTTATTTTAGAGGCATTTGCCTTATGCTCCGGAGATGCAATTCCGGACATAAGTCTGCTGATACTTGCAGTAACATCAATTGCCGGATAATGATTCTTCATGGCAATTTTTCTTGAAAGCATTATATGACCGTCAATAATACCTCTTACTGTATCTGAAACCGGCTCGTTGGAGTCATCACCCTCAACAAGCACAGTAAAAATACCTGTAATCGAACCCTTGCGGAAATTACCGCAACGCTCAAGCAGTTTGGGAAGAGATGCATATATTGAAGGTGTATAACCCCTCGCAACAGGCGGTTCACCGATACTCAGTCCGATTTCACGCTCTGCCATGCAGTAACGTGTAAGGGAATCCATCATGATAAGCACGTCTTTGCCTTGATCCTTGAAATATTCGGCAATTGTCGTAGCCGTAAGGCAGCACTTTGAACGCATAAGCGCCGGCTGGTCTGACGTAGCAACAACAAGGACTGAACGTTTCAGACCTTCCGGTCCCAGGTCACGGTCAATAAACTCCATAACCTCTCTCCCACGCTCTCCCACAAGTGCGATAACATTAACATCTGCCTTGATATTTCTGGCAATCATACCCATAAGTGTACTTTTACCAACACCGCTTCCGGCAAAAATGCCCATTCTCTGTCCTTTGCCGATAGTCAGCATTCCGTCGATTGCCTTAACACCAAATTCAAGTGGCTGAGTAATAGGCGGTCTGTCAAGGGGATTTGAACGGTTACCACTGATGCTGTAAAGCATACCCTCCGGAATTTCGCCTTTGCCGTCAATGGGATTGCCAAGTGCGTCAACTGCACGTCCGATAAGACCGTCGCTGACGTTGATCCTGAGCTTTTCTCCGGTATTTTCAACAAAGCTGCCATAGCCAATGCCGTCCATATCGGAATAAGGCATGAGCATAACCTTATTATCCTTGAATCCAACAACCTCTGCCACCGCATTTTTTTTATTAAATCCGGCTGAAATTTTGCATACATCACCAATATTACAGCTTATGCCGGACGCTTCAACAGTCATTCCGACTATCTGCTCAATTTTGCCGTATGTTTTAAAAAAGGAGTTGCTGCGGATATTCCGGCAAAGCTCTGTCTGATCAAGAAACTTCTTCATCATTGCCACCCTTATCCTGTCTGCTTATAAAATCTTTCAGATTTTCAAGCTGCTGTGATACTGTTGCAACAATGTAACCGTCAGATGTATTAAGTATGCATGTATCATCAGGATCATTTTCATTTATAGTTATTTCTGCATTTATGCCAATATCAGAGAGTTCCTTTTCAAGGGAATCTGCATAGCCGGAAAGTTTTTCTGAAACTTCCGCCTTTATCCATGCTGCATCTCTGACTGTCTTTATGGCATTTTTAAGCAGAGTGTACATTGTCATGTCGTCGTCCTGAATCTTCTGATATATGATTTTTTCGGTCATTTCCGCTGCAACATATTTAAGCTGCTTTTCATATTCTTCAAAATATTCAGTTTCGTCATGCTTCATCTGTTCAATGCTGTGGGAAATATAATGAGCGAGATTTTCCAGCAATTCTGTCTTATCAGCAATTCCCTTTTTCAGACCTTCTTCATATGCATTCTTTTTTATAAGTTCTGCAGCAGAATTTGCCTCATCAAGTATCTGACGTCTGCTTACATTAGCGTCATCAACCAGCTGCTGTGCCTCTTTTTTTGCCTTATTAAGCATGACATCACGCTCATGAGCAGCGCTTAGTTTCTTCTTGCCCAGTTCTCCGGCAAGTTCTTCACGCATCTGCTCTTTTATATTCTCATACACTTCTTCTGTCAGAATTGTTGGTTCATCGGTTTCTTCTTCCGTTACCAGTTCCTGCTTAAATTCAATATCAGGTATTCTGACAACCCTGTCACTTTTTATTATATTACTGGGCTTAAAGACTTTACGCAATTATCTCATCCTCTCCGCCCTTGGAAATAACAATATCACCGGATTCCTCAAGCTGTCTGATAACAGCAACAATCTTCTGCTGTGCCTCTTCAACATCACGCATACGAACATTGTGAAGATACTGCATATCTGTTGTGATAGTTTCACGCTGTCGCTGGGACATATTGTTGAGAATAACATTTGTAACCTCTTCCGACGCCGCTTTGAGTGCAACAGTAAGATCCTTTGTATCAACCTCTCTGATGAATGTCTGTATTTCCATATTATCAAGGTAAATAATATCTTCAAATACAAACATAAGCTTTTTGATATCTTCCGCAAGTTCCGGATCATCTTCAGAAAGTTCTTCAAATATGTATTTCTCGGTTTTTCTGTCAACCCTGTTCATGATTTCAGCAATATAATTAATGCCGCCCATTTCCATAACATCGACAGAAGTAACAGCTGAAAGTTTTTTGTTCATAACACCCTCAACAATGCCGATTATTTCCGGTGAAGCCCTGTCGAGGTTTGATATTCTTTTAATAACATCAAGCTGGATTTCACGGGGAAGTTCAGAAATAATAGCTGACGCCTGATCTGCTCTTGCATATGAAAGAACAATTGCAATAGTCTGCGGATGTTCATTCTGCAAAAGCATCTGCAGATTTTTATAGTCAACCTTTCTGACCATTTCAAAAGCTCTTACCTTGCCGGACTTTGTAATTTGTTCCATGAGGTAAGCGGCACGCTGTGCACCGAAAGCTTTGTCAAGGACTTCCTTGGCGTATGCTTCTCCACCCTCTGTTATTATATTCTGAGTGATGCACATATCATAGAAATCCTCAATGATTCCCTTCATATCTTCAGAAGAAAGCAGATCAATTTTAGATATCTCACTGGTGATTTCTTCGATTTCGTCATCTCTCAGGTATTTATATACTTCAGAAGCACTGTCGGCTCCCAGTGCAATCATAATTGCTGCAACCTTAGTTGCTGATGTTATTTTAGGAGCCTGCTGCTTTGTAGAAGCATTTGCCATTAATCATCACGCTCCTTAAGCATAGAGCGAATAAGTGCAGCTGCAATTTCAGGATTATTCTTAGCGAATTCCCTGACTTCAATTTCTGCTGCCCTCTCAGTTTTTGAATGTTCCTCAGCAGCCTCTGCAAGGGATTTCTTATTGTTCTCCTCAATAGTTTCCTGAAGAGTCTGAATTGCAGCATCACTTTCTTCCTGCTGTTTCTTCATCTTCTTCTTCATGCTTCTTACTATCATAAGAATTACAATAAGTATTACTATCAGCAGAACAAGTCCGCAAAGACCAATAAGGATTATAAGTCTCTTGTAATCAGGAACCGGATTCGGACCCGGTCCAGGTTCAGGATTTATTGACTTTCCAAGCTCACGGCAGAATACAGATATCTTGTCCTCATTTATATTGGTTGCGTTTTTAACAAGCTGAATAACGCCGTTTCTTTCATCTCTTGAAAGGTAACCTGTATCATTTGTAACAACAACTGAAATAGATGCGTCCTTTACAACGCCCTGTTCCTTTTCAGTCTGAGTCAGGACATAACCCGGATCTATCCATTCAATATCATGCTCATAGTCAACGGTATTATCGCTGTTGAGAACCGGTTCTGTACCATTCTGATAATTAGGAAGGTCAGAATTATCTTCTTCGCCGACTACACCGCCTTCATCAACAGGCGTTTCATTTGTGCCATAGGCGATATGCTCTTTTCCCTTGACAGTTTCATTGTTTTCGTCCGCAATAAGTTCCTTGCGTTCTTCAATGATCTTGTCATAGTCCAGCTCAACGATTGCAACAGCATCCACACCGTCAGGATATATATTGGCAAGGATTTCCTTTGCATTGGCCTCATACAGATTTTTAAATCTGTTTGCCCATTCCATCTTGGTTTCCATGTCAACGTCAGGATTTTTTTCTTCTTCAGCTTCTTCCGCTGAAAGCATTTCCTGACCTGTCTGGGCGTTTATTACAGTAACATCCTCCGGATCCATTTTCTGCGCACTGTATGCAACCAGTTTTTTTACAGCTGATACATTTTCCGGTGTAAAGCCTGCACTGTTTGTTAATGTGAGAGTAACACTTGCTGACGCTTTCTCATCATCATTATCATCCCATGCATATTTGCTGTCCTCCGGAACATTAATAGTAACGATTGCGCCCTTCACGCCGTCAATTCTTTTAAGAGTTGTCTGAAGTCTGTCCTGAAGCTGGAAGATAAGAGTCTGCTGCTTTTCAAATTCCGTCATGGTCATACTAAGATTATCAAAGAATGTACCATAGGACGGAGCAGACTGC
>JALEVO010000026.1 GCA_022788225.1 Oscillospiraceae bacterium
TTTATGGCATTTATTACTTTTTCCGGCTCATCATCACTTTCCAGATGAAAGGTGATGATATCAGCTCCAGCCTTGGCGAATCTCTCCGCATATTTCAGTGGTGAGGCTATCATGAGATGTACGTCAAGACAAATATCTGTATATTTTTTCACAGCCTCCAGCACGGGAAAGCCAAAGGAAATATTGTTTACAAATATGCCGTCCATAACGTCAAAATGCAGCATATCCGAACCGCTTTCCTCAACTTTTTTAATTTCTTCTTTCAGATTAAGAAGGTCAGCACTCAGAATTGATGCAGACACATAATTTTTCATTCCAAACTCCAATTATTCTCCAAATTTACAATACCATTCTTTATTATATAATATTCTGGTCTGACCGTCAACCTTTTGAGAAAAATTATCCTATAAACTCACGGATAAGAGAAGTTTCCGGCACGTTTGTTTCACTAAGCGGAAGGATATACTCAAAAAACTCGGTGATATTCTGGTAATAGCTGTTATCTGTAAAGCTTTCACGAACCTGTTCAAGCTTGGCTTGCAGACAATTTTTGTAAACCGGTACTTCATAGGACATAAAGGTGTCAATCTGGAAATTTGCTCTGTGCTTGAACGGGAGAATGAATTTGTCTTCTCCCTCCGAAACACTTTCAAAAAAGCTGAATACAGATGGTATATCACGGCCTCTGAAAAGACAGTCACGGCAAAGACGGCGCATAAGACGTATCATTCTCGGGTGGAGAAGACGGTTGGTGTGTGATTTAAGACGTGTGCGGACGCTAACATATGCGCACAGAGCAAAATCTCCGCAGTCGCCTGTTACAAGGGGATTCAGCGCATGGATTCCCTCAAGGATAGCAATGCTGCCCTCTTCACGCTGAAATGGTACATAGCCGCTTCTGTCCTGCGCCTTAAAGTCAAAAACCGGCATCATGAATTCGTCACCGTTTTCAAGCATTTTAAGGTGTTCCTGAAGCAGGGGAAGATCAGTGCAGTATGGGGACTCAAGGTCGATTTTGCCGTTTTTATCTCTGGGCATATCCGGAGATTTGTTTGAACGGAAGTAATTGTCAAGGGAAATTACACTGCTCTTACATCCGTAATCCCTGTAAAGAACACGGGAAATCTCATTTGCAGTGGAGGTTTTTCCGGAGCCTGACGGGCCCGAAATCAAAAGGACAGGATGAGTTTCCTTGTTATCGTTTACTGTCTTGCAAAGCTGTTCTATCTGACTGGAATAATTGTTTTCTGCATCGCATACAAGTTTGTGAGCGTCCTCGTTTATATTCTGGTTTAAAGATTTAATATTTATAAATTTCATAGTATGAACCTGCCTTTCTGCTGTATATGTATATTATACTATATTTCCGCCGATTAATCAACAGTGCAAAACAGATTAAAAGAAATTTATTTTTGTTATATTTTCACAAAAATAATTCGTGATAATACTTGAAAAGTTACAAATCAGTCTGCAAATTCTGCAAAACTATATACTTTTTTATAAAAAAATGATATAATTAGACGATAATGAATGTTTATACATTTTTACTACTTACGGAAAGAGGAATCTATTAAAATGTTTTTTCAGAAAGACATAGAAACTATGCCAAGAAAGAAAATCGAGGAAATTCAGCTTGAAAGACTTAAATGGCTTGTTGACTATTGCAGCAATAACATTAAATTTTATCATGACCGCCTTGAAAAAGCCGGCGTTACAGCTGAAAAAATCAAGACGGTGGATGATATCCAGTACATACCATATACGACAAAGGACGATATCCGTGACAACTATCCTTTCGGTCTTTTCGGACAGCCTGTGAAAAAAATTGTCAGAATCCATGCGTCCAGCGGTACAACAGGAAAGCCGACAGTTGTGGGATACACAAAAAATGATATCGAAAACTGGAGCGACTGCATGGCAAGACTTTGCATGGCTGCCGGTGCGACTGAGGACGATATTTTCCAGATTGCTTTCGGCTACGGACTTTTTACCGGTGCACTGGGACTGCATTACGGTCTTGAAAAAATCGGTGCAACAGTTGTTCCTACATCAAGCGGAAACACTGAAAAACAGATAATGCTTATGCAGGATTTCCAGACTACAGGACTTGTTTCCACCCCGTCCTACGCCCAGTATATTGGTGAAACTGCAAAGGAAATGGGGGTTATTGACAATATTAATCTGAAGCTTGGACTTTTCGGCTCTGAGGGCTGTACCGAGGAAATGAGAAGTCAGATTGAAAAAACTCTTGGTCTTTTTGCAACGGACAACTACGGAATGAGCGAACTTATGGGTCCGGGAGTTTCCGGTGAATGCAATCTCAGGTGTGGTATGCATATAAACGAGGATCATTTCCTTGCCGAGATTATCGACCCTCAGACTCTTGAAGTACTGCCGAAAGGCTCACAGGGCGAACTTGTTGTCACAACCCTTACAAAAGAGGGTATTCCAATGCTGCGTTACCGTACAAAGGATATTACAGAAATTGATTACGAACCGTGCAAGTGCGGAAGAACCTTTGCGAGAATGGCTAAAATCAAGGGCAGAACAGACGATATGCTTAAAATCAGAGGAGTTAACGTGTTCCCGTCACAGATTGAAAGTGTTCTTATGGGATTTGACAGAATCGCTCCCCATTATCAGCTTGTTGTTACACGTTCAAATTACTCTGACCATCTTGAAGTAAAGGTTGAGCTTGCAGACGGTTCACTGCTTGAAAATTACGCAGAACTTGAATCTCTGAGAGAATCAATTCACCATAATCTCAAAACAGTTCTTGGTATTGAAACTAAGGTTTCTCTTGTTGAACACAAGTCCCTTGAAAGATTCCAGGGCAAGGCAAAGAGAATCGTTGATTTAAGAAACAGTTAATGAAAAAGCTTTTTGTGTCTGACCTTGACGGTACTCTGCTGAGTCCCGACGGAACAATTACGGATTATACGGCTGAAACAATAAATGCACTTGTTAAAAGGGGACTGCACTTTACTTTCGCTACCGCTCGTTCAGTTTATTCAGCAAAACCCATAACCGAAAAGCTTGATATCAATGTGCCATGTATTCTTATGAACGGCGTCAGCGTGTACGACCTGAAAACAGGCAGGTATATCAGAAATGAGTTTATACCCAAAGAGGTCACGCAGGAAATAATCGAAAGCTTTGAAAGGCATAATGTGCCATGCTTTATGTATAAAATAAACAGGGACATACTGTCGGCACATTACACTGAACTTACTCCGGCAGTTATGAGAAGTTTTGCAGAGGAACGAAAAAATAAATACGGCAAGCCTTTTATACATTGTGAACGTTTTTCGGCTGATTGTGATATAGTCTATTTTACCGTAACGGATGACCATGAAAAGCTGCTGCCCCTTGAACGGGAGATTGCCGGAATTGACGGCGCAAGTCATGCCTTTTACAGCGATACATATACTGACAAATGGTATCTTGAGGTGTTTTCGGCAAAGGCGTCAAAGGCAAACGGCATAAAATTTCTCCGTGAGGAATACGGCTTTGACTATGTTACCGCTTTCGGGGACAATCTGAACGACCTGCCTATGTTTGAGGTATCAGACTACAGAGTTGCTGTCGGAAATGCTGCCGGTCAGGTAAAGGATACTGCTGATTTTACGGCGGAGTCTAACTCCTGCGACGGCGTTGCAAAATGGCTGTCAGATAATTTTTTATAATGAAAGGATATGGATAAATGAAGAAATTAATGCTTGGCAACGAAGCGTTTGCCAGAGGATTATTTGAGGGCGGATGTCAGCTTATTTCAAGCTATCCGGGTACACCTTCTACTGAAATAACAGAATTTGGTGCGAAATATGAAGAAATGTACGCAGAATGGGCGCCTAACGAAAAGGTTGCCATGGAAACTGCTCTTGGTGCGTCAATTGCAGGTGCAAGAAGTTTCTGCGGTATGAAACACGTTGGTCTTAACGTTGCTGCTGACCCTCTTTACACAGCGGCATATACAGGCGTTAACGGCGGTATGGTAATCGCCGTTGCCGACGACCCGGGAATGCACTCCTCTCAGAATGAACAGGACAGCCGTCACCACGCCATTGCGTCAAAGGTGCTTATGCTTGAACCGTCTGATTCTGCTGAATGCAAGGAGTTTGTAAAGCAGGGCTTTGAGCTTTCAGAACAGTTTGACACACCTGTTATTATAAGACTTTCCACAAGAGTTTCTCACTCCCAGAGCAGTGTTGAACTTTGCGACAGAGAAAATGTTCCCACAAAGCCATACGAAAAGAATCCTCAGAAATACGTTATGATGCCGGCTTACGCAAAGGGCAGACACGTTTTCGTTGAGGAAAGGACTAAAAAGCTTATCGAATACGGCGAAACCTCTCCGCTTAACACTGTTGAAATAAACGGGGGAGAAGTGGGCGTTATCACAAGCGGTATTGCTTACCAGTACGCTAAAGAGGCACTGGGCGATAGCGTTTCCTACCTGAAACTGGGTATTGTAAATCCGCTGCCTGTCAATATAATAAGGGACTTTGCTGAAAAGTTCAAAACAGTTTATGTTATCGAGGAGCTTGACGATATCATCGAAACACACTGCAAAAAGCTTGGGCTTAACGTTATCGGCAAGGAGCTTTTCGGCTTTATCGGCGAGCTTTCGCAGTCAATTATTGCAGAAAAAATTCTGGGTAAGAAAACTGAATTTACTGAATTTACTGAAAATGTTCCGGTACGTCCTCCGGTTATGTGCGCAGGCTGTCCACACAGAGGTCTTTTCTATTCACTGGCAAAGAACAAGATTACAGTTTCCGGTGATATCGGCTGTTATACTCTCGGCGCTGCCGCACCCCTTAATTCAATGGACTCAACAATCTGTATGGGTGCTTCAATTTCAGCGCTCCACGGAATGAACAAGATAAGAGGTGCTGAGGGCGAAAAGAAAACTGTTGCGGTTATCGGTGACTCGACCTTTATCCACAGCGGTATCACAGGACTTATAAACATTGCCTACAACGCTACAAACTCAACCGTTATTATTCTGGACAACTCCATTACCGGTATGACTGGTCACCAGCAGAACCCTACAACGGGTTACAACTTAAAGGGCGACCCTGCCTCAAAGGTTTCGCTGGAGGCACTGTGCAAGGCTGTGGGAATCAACAGAGTAAAAGTTGTTGACCCTTACAACATGAAGGAAACAGAGGCGGCAATCCTTGAGGAACTTGCAATGGAAGAGCCTTCGGTTATTATTTCAAGACGTCCCTGTGCACTGCTTAAATATGTAAAGCACAAGCCTGCACTGAATGTTGACAGGGATAAATGCCGTTCATGCAAGATGTGCCTGAAAATCGGATGTCCTGCAATTTCCATTAAGGACGGCAAGGCTGAAATTGACAAGACGCTGTGTGTCGGCTGCGGAATATGTACTGAAATGTGCAGGTTTGAAGCTATTGCTGAATAAACGGAGGTTTTTGAATAAATGGAAACTAAATCAATTATGATAGTCGGCGTGGGCGGACAGGGAAGTCTGCTGGCGTCAAGAATAATCGGAAACGTTCTGCTTTCACAGGGCTATGACGTAAAGGTGAGCGAAGTCCACGGAATGTCCCAGAGAGGCGGTTCGGTTGTTACATACGTAAAGTACGGCGAAAAGGTTTATTCTCCGGTAATCGAAAAGGGCGAGGCGGATATTATTGTTTCCTTTGAACTGCTGGAGGCTGCAAGATGGCTTTCCTATCTTAAAAAGGGCGGGCACCTTATCACTTCAACACAGACTCTTGACCCTATGCCGGTTATAACAGGTGCAGCGCAGTACCCCACTGATATCGTTGAAAAAATCAAGGGAATGGGTGTTGACATAATCGCCGCTGACGCTCTTTCACTTGCCGAAGAGGCAGGCAATGCAAAGGCTTCAAATGTTGTTCTTATGGGACTTATTGCATCAAAGATGAGCTTTGATGACGAGGTATGGAAAGACGCAGTAAAGCAGTGCGTACCGGAAAAATTCCTTGAACTGAATCTTAAAGCTTTCGAGCTTGGTAAAAATATAGAATAAGGAGAAATCAATGGAAAAATACTGGAACAAAAATATGGAGTGTGCCACAAGAGATGAAATGAGGGCACTCCAGAGCTTCAGACTTTCTCAGACGGTAAGACGTGTTTACGAAAACGTTCCGTATTACCGTGAAAGAATGGAAAAGGCAGGTGTCACTCCTGACGATATCCACAGCGTTGATGACCTGAAAAAACTGCCATTTACCATGAAACAGGATCTGCGTGACACCTACCCATACGGTCTTTTTGCAGTGCCTATGGATCAGGTCGTAAGACTTCACGCTTCAAGCGGTACTACCGGCAAGCAGATTGTTGTGGGCTATACTCAGAATGACCTTGACGTGTGGGCAGAATGCTGTGCAAGAGCGCTG
Source organism: Oscillospiraceae bacterium (assembly GCA_022788225.1). Lineage (GTDB taxonomy): Bacteria > Bacillota > Clostridia > Oscillospirales > Ruminococcaceae > Porcipelethomonas. The sequence continues at coordinate 6,396 of JALEVO010000026.1, forward strand.
ACTGCCGCTGGTGCTGACAACAAGGACTTCATGCACGTTTCCTACGGCTACGGTCTTTTCACAGGCGGTCTGGGACTTCACGGCGGTGCGGAAAAGGTTGGAATGACTGTAATTCCGGTTTCCACAGGTAATACAAACCGTCAGATAAACATCATCAAGGACTTCGGTTCCACATTTATCTGCTGTACACCGTCCTATGCACTTTACCTTGCTGAAACAATGCAGGAAATGGGTATAACAAAGGACGATATCAAGCTTAAAGCCGGACTTTTCGGTGCAGAACCATGGACAGAGGAAATGCGTCAGGAAATTGAAAGCAAGCTTGGACTGAAAGCATTTGATATTTACGGTCTGACTGAAATTATTGGTCCGGGTGTTGCTTTTGAGTGCAGCGAACAGACTGGTATGCACATCAATGAGGACAACTTCATTGCTGAAACTATTGACCCTGACACAGGAGAAGTACTTCCGGAGGGAGAACAGGGCGAAATTGTGTTCACCTGTATCACCAAAGAGGCGTTCCCGCTGCTCAGATACAGAACAAGAGATATCGGTATACTAAAGCGTGAGAAATGCTCATGCGGCAGAACACTCATCAAGATGATGAAGCCTGCCGGACGTTCTGACGATATGCTTATTATCAGAGGTGTAAACGTGTTCCCGTCACAGGTTGAAAGCGTACTGCTCCAGCTTGGAAACACAGCTCCTTACTATCAGCTTATCGTTGACAGAGTTGACAATACTGACACTCTTGAAATTCAGGTTGAGATTTCTCCTGAAATGTTCTCAGACACTGTAAAGAGCCTTGAGGATCAGGAAAAGATAATCAAGAATGCGATAGACTCAACCCTTGGCATCTCGGCAAAAATCAGACTTGTTGAGCCGAAGACGATTCAGAGAACTGAGGGCAAGGCTGTAAGAGTTATTGATAAACGTAAATAAAGGAGGATATCATTATGGTAAAACAGATTTCTATTTTTGTTGAAAACAAGCCGGGCAGACTGAAAGCAATGACAAATATTCTTAAAGACAACGGTGTTGATATCCGTGCACTTTCAATTGCGGACACAAAGGATTTCGGTATTTTAAGACTTATTGTCAATGACCCTGATAAGGCTTGTGCTGCCCTGAAGGATGCTGACTGTACTGTTACAATAACAGACGTGCTTGCTGTTGGTGTTGAGGACAGCCCCGGAGGACTTGCAAAGGTTATGGATACGCTTTATGATAATAAGATAAGCGTTGAATACATGTATGCATTTGTAAGCAAATCTGAAAATATTGCTTATGTGATACTCAGGGTTGCAGACAATGAATATGCAGCTGATGTACTGGGCAAGGCAGGAATTAAACTGCTTACAAGCCAGGAAATTTATGATATGTAACGGAGGAAAAAACAATGGGTATTTTTAACAAGATTGGTGACGCTGTAAGTGATGCCAGCAGAAACGTGAATGAAAAAACAAAGAATATGTCAGACACAAGCAACCTCAAGAGAAAGATCCTTTATGAGGAAGAAAGAATCATGGAGATCTTTACAGATATTGGCAAGATATACTACAAAACTCCTGAAAACACTGACGAGCTGAAAGAACTGTGTGACGATATTGACACAAGAAAAAGAAGAATCAAGAAGATGAAGTTTGAACTTCAGGGTCTTAAAGGTGTCAGAATCTGTCCGAAATGTCAGGCAGAGGTTCAGGATAAATTCCAGTTCTGCGGTATTTGCGGTGCAAAGCTTCCTACAAGTGAAGACGATTTTGACTGATGTAAAATTAATAAACCTCCGGTTATCTTCAGCCGGAGGTTTTCTGTTATTAAAAAGACGTCGCTTTATACGGCGTCTTTTTAGTATTAAGGAAAGATTGATTAAGCAGCCGGTTCAGCAAGTTCACGATCCATGATAATTTTGTCAAAGACGTTGTAATAGCCGTCACCGTTCATGTCGCTGTATGCAGCGCTCAACTCATAGAGGGGATTTTTCTTTAAGAGAAAATCTTTAAAAGCGTCAGCGTCCTGCGTATCAAACGCTGTATCAAGATTAGCGTCACCTCTGCAGAAAAGTTCCTGACAATTTATGGGTACTATATCCTCTTCATTAGTCAGCTCCAGCGGGTTCTGACAGTATTCCCATACAGATGAGGCTGACGAACAGTAAACGGTGACATTATCGGAAACAACATCGTAATCAAGAATTCCGAAAGCATGGTACTGCACTTCCGGATTTCCGTAAATGTATATACTTTCCAGTACCGGGCATTTAAGGAAAGCATAATTTGCTATAAATTTTGTATTTCGTCCTATTGTAACAGATTTTAAATTTTCACAGTAACTAAATGCATAGCTTGATATATTTGTAACATTATCTCCCAAAGAAACAGATTCAATTCCTGAACATTGGGAAAATGCATAATCAACAACTTCTTCCAGATTTTCAGGAAAAACAATATCTCCGCTGATTCCGCTGCACTCAAAAGCAGAACCTCCTATTTTCCGCAGCATTACAGGAAACTGAACTGTTTTAATGTTAACACAGCCACGAAAAGCATATTGTCCTATTTCTGTCAATCCATTTGGAAGAGTAACCTCTGCAAGATTTGAACATGAATCAAAACAATGTATATCTAATGTTTCTACGCAGTCCGGAATAACAACACTTTCAATCGTTTCACAGTCTTTAAATGCACCGGAGGAAATTTCTTTGACCGTATATCCCTCATATTCTGCCGGAATTTCAACATTTACCGGTTCGCCGGTGTAGCCGGTAACAGAGTAATAGGGTTCGTCAGTACCTGTATTAAGTTCATATTCAAGAGTATATTCATTTGACGGAGTTTCAGCAGCTTCTTCCGAAAATACCGGGAAGCATGAAAGCATTGCTGCTGACACAGCCGAAGAGATAAGCAGAGAAATGATTTTTTTAATTTTCATGGTGTACCTCCTTGCAGTTAAAACATTTATTTTGGCAATTATACCATATTTGTTGCAGAATTGTCAATAGCTTCGCTTAATCTGTTTGAAAATTTGTTTAATGTGACTATATGTTCTTTATGGGTTTGTAATGTTTTACAAAGAAATACTCTGTGATTCACGCTTGTTTCTGAAACTCGCGTCTCATCAGGCATAAATCAAAAACGTCAATGACATTATCTTCACATAAATCACCGCTTTTCCAGTTCGTCAGACTTCCTGAACTGACAAGCCAGTTTTTGAGCATAATAACATCTGACAGGTTAAAAAAGCCATTTGCGTCCACATCTCCCTTAACGGCTTTTTCAGGTGCCCCCGGCACTATCCATTTGCCGTCATCTGCTATAAGGCAGAGCATTTTTATTGTATCACCGTAATACACATCATCACCATAATTTACAACAGTGTCACGAACAGCGTCATGCCATTGTGTGTTATCTCCGCATAAAGCTGAAACCATAAACGGAGCGGTAAAGCAGAGGTCGTTGTAATCCTCTACATGAGTGCCGTCCGGCTTGTATCCAGCTTTGATTTCCCATGGGTCGCCGTTTGTGGAATCAATGATAAATGAATTTATGGCTGACGCAAAGGCAAGAGCATTCTGATTTCCGTTTATGAGATAATCCATGCTTATCCTCCATGGAGTACGGCAGCTGTTGTAGTAATAACAGCCGTCATACTCGCTTTCCATGAAGTCTGCCGGTGCAGGAACAAACTTTCCGGTTTCATCTTTCACAATGAAATCGGGAAGAATACCGGTTTTATATTCAGCAGTAAAACTGTTTATGATCTCATATGTACTGTCATAGACGTTCATCCAGCGCTGGTCATTGGTGACTTCGGCGAATACCGGCATATACTGAACAATAAAATCGGAGGCTCTTGTTGCTGAATAGTACGGGCTGCCCTGTTCCGAATAAACCCAGTCACCAAGCTGAATTATCCAGTCGGTCTGGTTTACCTCGTATGTCATTATATCGTTTATGATATCAACAGCGGATTGTCTGTAATTGATATCTCCGTTACTGCCCCAGATACTGTCTGCCATAAGGAGTGAATAAGCAATATCCATATCACCGTCTGCTGCGGAGTCAGCCCCGGAAGTATTTACAATTGCAGTACCGTTATCACTTTGCTGCCATGCCATAAGGTTTGGACCTATCCCGCTGAGATGTGCCCTGTAATATCGGTACAGTCCGTCAAAAATTTCCTTTGCATAGCTGTCATATTCTGCCATTGAGGCTGCGATAAGCATTCCATAGCCGTGAGCCTCAGAAACAGTAACGGTGGTTTCGTAATTGTTCTGCTCAAAAGTTTCTCCGCTGTACCATACATAATACTGCACTTCATCAGTAACATAAGGATTTTTTAAAAGGTATTTATCCTTCCATTTTTCATAAAAATCTGTTGTATCTTTAGTAAAATCAGCAGTTTTTTCATTCTCCTTATATGATGCAAAGGAATACCCTCCAAAGCATATCAGAATAACTGTTAAAACTGCGATTACCACAGCTATTTTCTTTTTATTCCGCATAGTAAACTCCTTAATAATTTTGCTCTCCCAAAGCACATTTCTTAAATTCAGCAATCAGCCGGGAGAGCAATATTTTGATTATAGTCAACACTGTACAATTAGCGGCTTATATCTTTGCCGTCCATCTGCATGCAGATTTTCCGCTATTGTTATTTATCATCCTTTATATTAAAAAATATATCCGGTTATCCACAAAGTTAATACACATACCGCAATTGCCGCAAGTGCATTTAAAGCAACTCCGGCATTGGAAGTGCGGTCATAGTCCGAGAAAAATCTGGTTTCGGAGGAGTTTTTCGGGTACAGCATTATTCTGTCAGGCAGACTACACTCTGTATCTATGCTGTATTCCTTTTCACTGCCATTTACTGTGTACCTGTATCTGCCATAATAATTGGTAACAGATTCTGTGCCATGACCGCTGTGTTTCCTGTGACGGTAGACAAGAACAGCCTCGATTGCCGTTTTATTTTCAATTGCCTGTTGTTTCAGCTGCTTTCTGCGTTTGCCGGATTTGTACAGCAGCACATTAAGCACGATAAAAACCCCAATACCCAGCAATACGGCTGTTAAAAGCCGTGGATCTTCGTCCAGCCAGCCCTTTTTAAAGTTTTCCTTTAATTCTGTCATGGTTATCCTCATGAAATCTTACGGCACTCAATATAGAATCTCTTGTCCTCGGCGTGACCCATTGAAAAAGTCTTTCTCGGGAGTGCGCCGTCTTTTATTACAGTAGGGAACAGCTCTGATTTATCCATGTCCGGCAGAATGAATCCCACTGAACCGTCAGTATCAGCAACAAGCTTTTTAAGCGTGTCAGTACCGTGGATATAGTCGATTTTGCCGCCGTTTTCTTTAAGGTATGCGTCAAGGAAATTTTGCAGACTGCCCACTGTAAGATTGGAAGTCTTGTTGTGTATGTAAAATGTGTGTTCAGTATTTCCTGTCACATAGGTAAATGACTGCTCCGACTTTTCATCTGAAAGACCGAGAGTTTCAGTCATTGCGTCGATAAGCTTTTTAGTATCAGTATCACTTACTATTCTGTGGATAGCCTCAAAATCAAGTGCCGGACTGTGAAGATTTACGATTTCAACAAGAGCATATCTTGCCGGGTGATTGCTGAAATCCTTGTCAGGCTCTGCCTTTTTCAGGTTTTCATAATAGGTTTTTGCCGTAGCCAGAGAATGGTTTCCGTCACCCATAGCATAGAGAAGAACGTCGTCACAGCCGTATTTTGCCTTGAATGTGTCAGTATCTCCCAGTTTGTCAAGGGAAGACTGGAAATCAGTAATCATATTCTCATTCATAAGCCAGCCGCTTACATGACCACCATTACAATTTAAATCAAAATTGTAAAGCTCTTCCATTTCAGATTTTTTGCCGGAAATCGGTTCAATGGCAGACTTGTTTTCGTCATCAATAAGAATCATAATGTGAGGCAGTTCAAGTGGTGCTCCCTCTCTTACCTTTATTCTCGGGGGGATTCTTTCAATGACAGTTGCTTCGGTCGCTCTTACCTGTGAGGTGCTTCCCTTTGAAAAATCGTATTCTTCAAGGTCTATCATGCCGATAACGCCGCATCTTAAAATACCGTTGTTCTGTACTCTTTCGAGATAAATCATTGAATTTTTATATTCCTTGAATGTACCGGATTCAAGGTACTGGTTCATAGTCCTGTGGATATTTTCAATTCTTTCAGAAACGTCCGGATTTTCAAGGTAAACTTCCGGCAGAATCAGATTGAGCGTGGACTTTTCACCGTTTACATAGCTGTTAAGATTTTCCCAGTACTGCGGTTCACTGGTGTACTGGTCACAGGCGATAACCGCCCATTTATTCATATCTGTATTATCCGGAAGAAGAATATCTGCCGGTTTAAAAGCTGTTGACATCATGTATATCACTCCTAAAAAGTACTGGTTAAATTATAACATTCACAGTCTGTATTGTCAAGGTCCGTGACCGGACAGGACGATTCGGGGTTAGTTTTGTGGAATCTGTTTCTTTAAGGCTCGACCGGCAGCTGTAGGCATAGTTTTTAAAATTGATTTGCCTTTACATATTTGAGTATCTGCGGTAATAAAATGTAAGGACAAATCTCTGAACATGGAGGAAGCAATGAACAGGAATAAAATAGTCCGTGACACCATTTTCCTGACGGCTGTTGACTTTGCAATGCAGGGTCTTGCCCTTATGCTGAATGTATTTATAACACGCAAGCTTGGTTCTGCCGCAGTGGGTGCAATATCTCTTATGGGAACGTTTCTGAACTTTACGGGTATTATTTCCAGCGGCAATGCATATCTCTGCTCCAGCAGGCTGATTTCCGAGGAAATAGGGCGTGCAGGAGGAAATCCCAACAAAATCTACAGATATTCGCTTATGTATTCCATGCCGCTTTGTATTGTGGTATCGGGCTGTATATTTGCATTTTCCGGTCTGATATCCGGTGAAATACTTAAAACCCCCGAACTTGCGCTGCCTGTAAAAATAATGGCATTTATTCTGCCGGTGAACACCATAAGCTGCTGCCTGAGAGGTTATTTCAGCGCATACCGAAATGTGCTTTCCGGAGCAATCAGTTCAGGAGTGGAATTTCTTGTAAAATCGGGAATGTTTGCAATGTTTGCGGAGTTTTACGTTTGCAGCGGCAAAATAAGCGTGTTCATGGCGTTTGCACTAAGTATGGGCGCCGGACAGCTTGCAGGTCTTATCTATCTGGTGGTGTGTCATCTGAAATACCGCAAAAAGTATGATACCAAAGCTTCCATAGGATTCCGCTGTTTCGTGCTGACTTCCATACCCATAATGCTCAACAGCATTGTCACTTCTGTTTTAAGCAGTGTAAACGATGCACTTGTACCCCTTACATTAAAGCAGTACGGCAATTCCACCGAGGAGGCACTGAGCCAGTTCGGTATATTTGAGGCGATTATAATTCCGGCATTGTTTTTCCCCTCCGGTATTTTATGCAGTCTGTCCGCAATTCTGATACCCGAGCTTTCCCGTGAGAGGGGAGCAGACAACATGAAAAAAACCGCATACCTTACAAACCGTGTACTGCGTCAGACGTTCAGTTTTTCGGTTTTTGCGGCTGCGGTATTTCTTTATTTCGGAAATGAGATAGGACTGCTCATGAGCGGTGACACCTTTGCAGGAAGAATTTTAAGGATACTTGCGCCGGCAGTACCGTTCATATATCTTGAAATAATACTTGAAGGAATTTTAAAGGGAATGGGCAGACACAGCTTTTCTTCCCTTAATTACCTTGTGGAATACACAATAAGAATATCTGTACTGCTGATATGTGTACCACTTTTCGGATTTTACGGCATAGTCATGTCATATCTTGCCAGCAATATAATCTGCAATACATCAAGAATACTGAAAATAATCAGCATAACCGGAATACGTTTCAGCTTTTCGGATAACATAATAATACCAGTCATATCGGCGCTTTGCTCCATGCAGACCGTTTCACTGCTGGAAAAGCCGCTTCATCTTGAACGTGTGAGCATTGCTGTGGAACCGGTCATATTCACCATAGCAGCAGGCTTTATGTATCTCGGACTTCAGAAACTCATACATAAAATTGCGGACGGTTCAGAGGAAATATCAGTGAACAGGGTGGATCATAAGCTTTAAAATAGCCTGAATGATTGCGGCTCTGATCTGGGAATCGTCAGCCTCTCTGATAGTTTTTTTGTGCTCATTTACTTTTATGGCAATATATTTTGCCGGCAGTTCATTGAGGGCAAGTGCCATAACTGTAAACCTGCATATATTGCAGTGGCAGCAGTTGAACTTGTCAAATATATCATCAAAACGGTTGACCATGAGTTCCTCGTTGAGATTGATTACCTCATACTCCTCTTCCTCTTCTTCTTTGGCAGCCTTTGATTTCTTTGCCTTGGACTTCGGCGCTGACTTTGCGGCTGACTTTGTTCTTCTTGCCGGCTTTACTTCCTCTACCTCGTAATCTTCGTCCTCATCATCGTCATAGTCGTCTTCGTAATCTTCTTCCTCTTCAACAACTTTGGTTTTCCTTGTTCCGGAAGTTGTTTTCTTGGAAGTAGTTCTGCCTCTCTTTTTAGGCTTTTCTTCTTCTTCTTCGTCCTCGTCCTCATCTTCAGGTTCAGGAATTCTCTTTGTCGAAGTTCTGGTTTTGGAAGTTGTTCTGGAGCGTACCGGCTTTTTCGGTGTTTCTTCTTCCTCGTCATCGTCATCATCAGGCTCTGCTGCCGGTATTCTGGAACGTGTTTTTGGGGTTGTACTCTTTGCGGCAGTCTTTCTGCCGGCTGTTTTGGAACGGGAAGATTTTTTAGGTGTTTCCTCTTCAAGGTCTTCTTCATCATCTTCCTCTTCATTCAGAGAAGGCATGATTTTATTAAACATAACCTCTTTATTTATATCATGTTTGGTTTTTTTTATAGCCATTTTAAACACCTCTTTGCTTAATTAGAATTTAAAATTTCCAGAGAAAGTTTCATATAATCCTTGACGCCTGCCGCTCGGGGGGCATATTCAAATATGCTGCACTGCAGTGACTGTGCCTCTGCAAGAGCTGCGCTGCTGCGGATAAATGTATTAAAAATAGGAACGTCAAAATTTTCTGCAACCATCTGTGCTGTTCCCACTGCTTCCCTGTGAAGCTTTGAAAAGCGTCTGTACTTATTTATAAGTATTCCGGCAACTTCAAGTTCAGGGTTGCAGGCTTTCTGGACATACTGTATAGTTTCATAAACCTGGACAAGTCCCTGAAGACTGAAAATATCCGGCAGCATAGGCAGTATTACATAATCGCTTGCAGCAAGGGCATTTACAGTCAGAAAACCAAGTCCCGGAGGAGAATCAATAAAAATATAATCATAATTATCTTTAATGACCTGAAGGATATTTTTCAGAATAAACTCTCTGTATTTTCCGGTAAATTCAAGTTCTGCACCGGTAAGGAGAATATTTGAAGGAATTACATCTGTCATCGGCATTTTCTGTATGCAGCTCTGAACTCTTGCAGCACCGGTCAAAGCTTCAAAAACAGTAGGCAGATTACTGTCCGCACCGGTACTGAATGAAAGATTGCCCTGTGGATCCATATCTACAGCAAGAACTCTGAAACCCTGTTTTGAAAAGGCTGATGCAAGGGCATTGACTGTTGTTGTCTTGCCGACTCCGCCCTTCTGAGTAATAATTGCATAAATCCTGCTCAAAGTCCAAGCTCCCTTCCTTTAAGGCAATGCCGCACAATTAACGGCTGATGCCTTTGCTGCACATCTGCTTGCAGATTTTCCGTTATATCACACAAAAATCTCTTGACATACGCCGGTATGCCTGCGAGATTTTTATGCAATCTAACGAAAAATCTGACTGCGTATCTGTACGACAATAATTATGCGGCATTGCCTTAAGAACTATAAAAAACGGTTCAAATCTTCTGCCGGTAATGTGCATAAATCTACTAAAAAAACGATACTTATTTATTATAACAGAAAAAAACAAATATTTCAACTATGGATAATGATTATTTATTTTTTTAACTAAAAGAAAGCTATTTAATTTTTTAGGAAACTGACGAATAGGTAAATTAGATAAGCTTTAATGCGCCATGAAAGGAGCTGATTGTTAAAATGAATATAAATACCAATGTTTACAAACAGTATATCAATTCCGGCAGCGGTTACGGAAGAACTGTTCAGAAAACTTTCGGAGTAACCCCCGGCAGTAAAACTGTGATGAAGCAGGATTCGCTTTCTTTCAGTGCTGAAGCGGCTTTAATCAAGGACAATGTAAAAACTGTAAAGAATTATACTGCGCAGGTGACTAAACCGGCGTCAGAAGAACGCATAGATGATTTGCGTCAGAAAATCAGAAATGGTGAGTATAACGTTTCTGCACAGCAGGTCGCTGATAAAATTCTGAACAGGTGGATCTGATAAGGGGTGACTTGCTTTGGAACATTTTGATGAATTTTACAGCTTTATGCTTGAGTATACGGAGTTTTTTGAAGAAACCGCAGCAAAAGAAAGAGAAAAAATGTGCGCCCTGCTGTCAGATGACCTGAGCCGGATAGAAAAATGTCTTAATGAACATCAGACAACGCTGAAAAAGACTGAACTTTATGAGGAACGCAGGGAAAATCTTCAGGCAAAACTGGGACTTGAAGGAAAATCATTCCGGCAGATCATAGCCATGACAGACGGCGATGAACATGAAAGCCTCAGAAAGCTTTATAACCGTTTTAAGGTCGCTGTTGACAATGTTTCGCATTCAAACAAAACTTCTCTGCAGATTGCTGAAACAAATATGAGAATAATTGAAAGCCTTTCACCGTCAGTCAATGACGCAAAATGCTATGACAATAACGGAGTTTCGTCAAAACGTAAAAATATGGGACTCCTTAACACTAAAATCTGAATTCGGAGGTAATTAAATTGAGACCTACTTTTCTGGGATTTGAAGCAGCCAAGACAGGCGTTTTTGCCAGTCAGAAAGCACTGGATATAGTCGGACACAATTTATCAAATGTAAATACAGAAGGATACACACGCCAGCGTGTAGATCAGGTTGCACAGTCTGTAAATGCAGCTGGTGCAAGGCTTAAACCTGATCTGGTTTCACTGGCGGGTATGGGTACATATATCGAAGGTGTTGCACAGCTGAGAGATGAAAGGCTTGACAATGCATACCGTCAGGAAAGTTCAAATGCAGGCTTTTACAATCAGCAGTCAACAATGCTTTCCGACATTGAAAATATAATAAATGAACTTGACGTCGGAAAAGAAGGCAACGGATATGGCCTGAGCTTTGCGATAAAGGATATGTACACAGCTCTGGAAGATTTTACATATAATGCAAGTTCAGAGGCAGATGCAAACGTATTTGCAAACGCTGTTCTGAATGTAACACAGACTCTTAACAGACTTTCAAAAAATCTTACAAAGTCAGCTGAACAGCATAAGGAAGATATTCAGATAAACGTTAATGAAGTAAATGCAATGTTAAAGGATCTTGCAGAACTGAACAAGTCTATAAGACAGTCTATGAATACCAATAATTATTCTGACCAGTTTGGTCCGAATGAACTTAAAGACCAGAGAAACCTTATTCTTGACAAGCTTTCAGAGTATGGCAGCCTGAGAGTTGAAGAGCAGACTGACGGAACCATTACAGTTGAGATGAACGGTCATAAGTGCGTCTGGGGAAATGAATTTGACACAATAAATTATCAGGCAAATAATAATAACACCATTCAGCTTAACTGGAAGAGCAACGGCGAAAATGCCGCAAAGGAAACAGGCGTTTTCAAAGCAGCTGTTGATATCATAAACGGAAGAGGACTTGGTGCAACATCCTCAACTGAATCAACTGTAAACGGTTTCCTTTATTATCAGGATAAGCTTGACGCTTTTGCGGCTCAGCTGACAAATGTGCTTAACAATACTATTCCTGATAAATTTGACGCAGACGGAAATGTTCTTTCCTATAAAAAGCTTGTTGGTGAAGCGGTTGAAACAGAGGACGGTTACACAGTTTATCCTGAAAGACTGACAACCGCTGAAAATATTTCAATAACTGATGATCTGACATTTGATTCTTCATACCTTATCAATGCGGACAACAGTGTTGACAATACATATCTTCTGGAACTTGTAAACAAACTTACAAAGGATGATCATGTATTTGCGTCTGAAAGTGATAAATTCACAGGAACATTCCAGGAGTTTGTCGCTGATTACACCGGAACACTTGGAAGTGAAAACAGCTATGCTCAGGGACGCTATGAGGCATCACTGAAAATGCTTGGTGACATTCAGGACAGCAGAGATGAGATTTCCGGTGTCAGCGAGGGTGAAGAAACCGTTAATATGATGACATATAACAGGGCTTATCAGGCTGCTGCAAGAATGATGACTGTTATGGACGGGTTGCTTGATGTTCTGATAAATAAAACGGCAGTTTAATTGACGGAGGTTTTTATAATGAGAGTTACTAATAATATGATGACAAGAAATTATCTGAACAACCTCAATAATAATTTGTCACTTCTTAATGAATCGGGTGAACGTCTTCAGACAGGCAGGAATTTTACTAAAATGTCCCAGAATGTTTCTGACGGTACGAGAGCACTAAATATAAGAACTCAGATGTACAAAAATGAACAGGTTCAGGATAACGTAAAAAAATCCGGCGAAAGTCTGAGTGTTGCTGAAACACATATGATGTCAATTGAAGATATTCTTAATTCTGTTAATGAACAGACAGTAAGAGCACTCAATGGTCCGATGGAATCAGCCTCTGAAATATATTCAATCAATTTTGATTCTTTAAAAAATCAGATAGTTGAATTTGCTAACTGCAAGTATAATGATATGTATATACTTGGAGGTACAAATAACCAGACTCCTCCTTTTGAAGTAAAAGACGGAGAGCTTTATTATAACGGTGTTAACGTAAATGATGTTGAGAAAACTGATGGAGTTTTTTATGCAAACGGCGAAAAAGTTCCTTATAGCGACAGCGTTTACATGGATATCGGAATTGGACTTAACGTAAAAAACGGTGTTGTTGATCCGCGTTCAGCATTTAATATGTCAGTTTCCGGGCTTGATGCTCTTGGATATGGTACATCTGAAATTACATATCAGGACAGAAACGGAGAAGACCACACCATTGAAGTTCCGAATAATGCCTTTGAACTTCTTGACGAAATGTCCAATGCCCTTCACGAAAAGGATTTTGACAGGCTTGGTGCACTTAATGACCATCTGCGCAAAACTGTTGATGACCTTGTAACAGAAATTGCTGATGTGGGCGTAAGAACAAATTATCTTGACAACCATTCCAGCAGACTTGAAGATGAAGAATTCTATATGACTGATATACAGAGTGACCTTGAGTATATTGAGGATACTGATGAACTTATTAATCAGAAAATGCGTGAATATTCATGGATGCTTACTTTGCAGTACGGCGGAAAAATCCTTCCGCAGTCACTGATGGATTATGTTCAGTAATTATAGTAAACGAAAAAAATTTTTGCGTTTACTATATAATGAGAGTGATTTTTCAAACTATATTGAATGGTTAAAGAGAGGTGTTTTTTATGCAATTATTGAAAATCAAGACCATTCCTTTTGAGTATGATATTAATATTCAGAATGCGAAATTATCTGCGCCTCAGATTGAGCCGGCAAAGATGACTCAGCATACTACTCCGCTGCAGATTGATACAAAATCTGAAAATGTCAAGATCAGAATGGATTCATCTGAAATGCGAAGCAGTATGGGAATGAAAACTCCAGCCGATGTTGCTAAAGAGGCACCTGCTAAAACACAGCAGACTGCTAATAAAACAACCTCGGAATATGTTAAGCAGGGAAATGCCATGATAGAAAAAGGTATGACAATCGCACAGTATGTAAAGCAGAAGATACTGAGCGATTCAGTTGTCAATACAACTATCGGGGTTACTCCAAGTTCACCGATTGATGTGTCATGGGAACCTGCGTCAACAAAAACTTCAGTCAGAAGGAGCAAGGTTGATCTGGACTGGCAGAAATCTGCACAGGAAATGGAATTTATTCCAAGCAGTATTACCCTTGAAATAAGACAGCTTGCAGATGTTGAAATTGAATATATCGGAGGATATCAGTATGTGCCGCCGAGTTCTGATCCTGATTTTGAGGAAAAATAAAAATAACGGACTGTTCAGATATAAAACATGAAATTTGAACAGTCCGTTTTAAAATATGATTAAAAATATGAGGCAGAATGGAGATCAATATGAAAGTATTAACAAGAGATTTCGGTGAAGTTGATGTAACAGAAAATGATATAGTTAAGTTTGAACAGAAAATATTCGGCTTTGAAGAATACAGCGATTATATTATTCTTTACGATGATGATTTCAACGGTGAATATGCGTGGCTTCAGTCAACTCAAGAACCAGAACTTTGCTTTATTATTGCAAATTCATCTTTAACAATTGACAATTATCATCCTCACTGTCAGAAAGAAGCAGAAAAAATAATAGGAAAAGGAAATTATGAATACTGGCTTATGATGGTTGTAAGAGAAAATCTTAAAGAAAGTACAGTTAATTTAAAAAGCCCGATTGTGATGAATACTGATAATCATAAAGCTATGCAGCTCATTCTTGAAGAAAATTATCCTTTGAGATATCAGCTTTTTGATAATGGAAAGGAGCAGAAATAATGCTTATACTTTCAAGAAAGCCCGGGGAAGCACTTGATATCAATGGGAAAATTGAAATTAAAATCATTGAAATTAACGGTGATAAGGTTAAAATCGGAATAAATGCACCTGATGATGTTAAAATTTTACGAAGTGAACTGTGCCAGACTATGGAAAGCAATAAAGACGCAGCATCAAGTGTAAATCCGAAAAAACTTTTAAGTATGCTGTCTGATATGGAAGAAAAAAATCAGTGAAGATATTTTATCATTTCCAGATTGCCAAGCTTTATAAAATCGGCAAGTTCCTTCTGTTCACGTTCTTTTAATTTGAGAATTTTATAGTTGTATTTGGAATTTTTGCCGAACATAAGACCATTTGAGGCAATCTGGAGATTGATTTCCGTATCTCTTGAAAAAACAGGCGCTCCTATACGGAGTTTTATCTGGTCTTCATATTCACACATTATCCTTGAACTGCGGAACGATATGTTTTTCATTGAGAGCGAAGTTATGGTACATTCGTCCCACTTATATACAATTTTATTTTTTGAGAAAATGCCTTTTTTCATGACCGGCTTGTAAATTTTTGCTCTCAGAAAAGCGGGAGTTTCGAGGACATTTTCTGCTCCCGGAATTAAAGTGCACTTTATTGAAACAAGTCTTAACAGATTTTTTGATGAAAGATAAACTTCGCCGCTTATAATGTGAGTTGAAGTGTTTCCTTCAACACAGATTATCTTTGCCTCAGTCCCGATTTTTAAAAGAGGAACAAACTGTGATGAAAATTCGGCATATTTTTCTTTCAGCGAAACTGCAGCCTGTCCGTATTCAACTATACTGTCATCCAAAGTTTTTAAAATTGCTTTGCAGTTTGATGGAAACATACATAATTACCCCTTAATAAGCTTTTTTTGAACATATAAGCCTATTATAGCATAATTTTCAATAAAATGCAATTTTATAAGGAGATTTTGTTAAATGGATATTGAATTTGTAACAGAAAATCAGAAACGGATAAATAAACTCCTCAGTCAATATGAAAAAATTACAAGAAAACTGCTTGACTGCGATGTTGATGATATACTTATCTTAACAGAAAAGAGAAAAGGCATTTCACAGGAAATTACAAAGCTTGACAATCAGATACGCAATGAATGTTCTGAAACACCGAAGGCTTTGGAGGCTTATCTGAATAAGTGTGACAGAAGTGAACTGACAGACGATTTAAAACAGGTTTTTGACCTGCGTCAGGAATTTAATGGAATTGCTTTCGGAATTTCATCAATGGATCCTGAAATCATAGAACGTATTAATTTGATAAGAGATGATCTTGTTTTAAAAATCAAGAAAAACAATTCGGGACAGAATGCTAAGGCGGCAAAATATGCCAAAGCCGGTATGTCCGATGGAAGTAACTTTTTTGTTCCGGAAAATAAAAAGTTAATTTAGACTTTATTTATTGAATTTTCTTACGATATATATTATAAGAATAAAATCTAAATGAGGAGGAAAATACCATGCAAGTAGATTCGAGTTCATCAAGCACATATACAAATGCTTCTTACAGCAGTAAAGGTGTATCAGGAATGTATTCCGGACTTGATACTGAAAGCCTTGTTCAAAGTATGCTTTCAGGTATTCAGACTAAAATAGATAAGCAGAATCAGGCGAAGCAGCAGCTGCTCTGGAAGCAGGAACAATACAGAAGTGTTATCACTGACATAAACAGTTTTCAGTCTAAATATTTCAGCCTTACATCATCAACAAGTTTAAGACTGGCATCTTTTTATGATACAATGAAAACCTCAAGTTCTTCTTCTGCGGCTACTGTGACAGCTGGTTCAGGGGCAGTTGACGGAGATTTCAGTATGCAGGTTGCCAGACTTGCAACTGCGTCAAGTGTTACTTCTTCAAAGGTAGGAGCCGGCGAAGTTGCAACCTCAACCGCAAAGGCAGACAGTTTTGAATACAGCAGAACAGTTGATGTCAAAGTCGGTGATGCTGTTCACACCGTTGACCTGAAAGGTGCCAATACAGCAGATGAGATATGCAACAGAATTAATACAGCTGTAGGCACTGATATTGTATCAGCCAAGACTGAAACTGTAAAAAAATATCAGGACGCTGACGGAAACGAACTTACATATAATGAAACCGAAGACAAATATTATGATAAGGACGGCAATGAATTTACCGGAACAGTAACCACCACCGACGTGGAAAAAGCTGTCGGACTTAAATTTTCAGCAGATTCTGAATTTGAAATTTCAGGTTCTTCTGCAGGTATGTCTATTCTTGGACTTAGCGGTACTGTAAAATCTGCGGCAGCTAAAGATGAAGACGGCAATGAAATTGAAGGAAAGTTTGAAACAGAATTAAACTCATTAAATACACAGTATGCAGAAGTCGGAAGTGTGAATGGCAGTGTTGATATTACTCTTGACGGAGTAAAAAAATCAATTGCTGTTGCTGAAAATGAATCAATGGCTGATTTCCAGAAAAAAGTTCAGTCTGCATTCGGAAACTCAGTTCAGTTTACTAATGACGGCGGACAGTGGAAAATGTCAGTTGCCGGAACAGGAAGAAGTATTACAATGTCCGGAAGTGCTGATACTATGGAGGCAATCGGCTTTGCCAAAGGCACAACAACAGTTTCCAATCAGCTTGTAAGAACTGATACTGTCGGCAAGCTTGGAATTGGTGATGAAACTGATACTGATACCAAATATACTTTCAGTATAAACGGAAAGGATATTGAGTACACAGCTGCTGATACAGTTTCGTCGATTATGAATAAAATCAATTCAAGTGATGCAGGAGTGAAAATATCATATGACGAACTTAGCGATAAATTCAAACTCCAGTCTACATCAACAGGCAGCGGATATGATATCAGCATAACCGGAGATGATGAAGGACTGTTTTCAAAGCTTGGTTTCTCAGTTGATTCATCAGGCAGCCTTGACAGTTCTACTGTAACAGCCGGACAAAATGCGGTTGTTAATATTAACGGCGTTACTGTTGAAAGAGCAAATAATGACTTCACATATAACGGACTTACAATTTCTCTTAAATCAACAACAGGTTCTTATGAACAAAATGCTGACGGCTCTTTCGTTGAAAACAGTGACGGTACAATTAAAGCAGCAGCCGGAACCATTGAAAATAAGGCTGAAATATCAACTTCAAGAGATGTTGATAAAATTGTAGATACTCTGAAATCATTTGTAGAGGACTATAACTCATTGATTGAGAAGCTTAACAAGTATACTCATCAGGAGGCTTCCTATAAATCCTATGCTCCGCTTACAGACGCTCAGAAAAAGGAAATGACTGAAAAGGAAATTGAACTCTGGGAAGAAAAAGCTAAAGAGGGTCTGCTCAGAAACGATAAGGATATTTCAACATTTCTTAGCGATATGCGTTCAGCAATGT
>JALEVO010000113.1 GCA_022788225.1 Oscillospiraceae bacterium
CCTCCAGCAGTCCGGCAATGATATTCTTCTTGCCTTCACTCATTGGTTCTCTTTTTCTTCTTCCCATAAAAATCAGCCTCCTGTTTTTTCTATTTTACCACAGTTGACTGTTTTTTTACAGACTTTTTTTCATAGGCTCCAAGACGAAACAGTCTTGCACCGTCCACTATAAGAGGGTATGAAATCATAATGAACACAAGGCTTCAGATGATAAAAGATGTTAAATGCAAAGAACTGACTAAAAATCAGATTCAGTTTGCAGTTAACGCAGATGCTGTCAGATTAAGCAGAAAATCAATTAAATCAGCGTTATCATTTTTGAAAAGTGCTTTGTCAATGAATGGCATAGACATTTCAATTAAAGGTATTGCGATACCGCCTCAGAAGGATAACGAAGTTGAATTGCCGCCAATCGATGAAATAATCAAGCTGGTTAAGGGGACTAAAATTGAACTGCCATGTTTACTTGCTATGTGGCTCTCTTTAAGAATCAGTGAGATAAGAGGCTTGAAGTTCAGGGATATTTCAGAAGACGGAATGTACATTTCTGTAAGGAGAACCAAAGTGTACATCAACGGAAAAGATGTAGTAAGGGAACAAACCAAAACAGAGAAAAGCAAGAGAACTAATCGCTTGCCGATATACATATATAACCTTATTCAGCAGGTTCCACATAATTCTGATGATGATTACATTGTACCTTATGGATATAATGCAATATCCGGACTATTCAAAAGACTTATGAAGTCAAGGGGTTATGATGATATAAGCTTCCACAAACTGAGACACGAATTTGCAACTACGCTTAACGAACTTCATATTCCTGATGAATACATCCAGAAACTTGGCGGCTGGAGTACAGACAACGTTATGAAAACGGTTTATACTCACACCAGAAAGCCTAAAGAAGATGAATATCAGGAGATAATCGATAAGCATTTTAACGATATAATTGATAAACCATAGTTACTATACCTGCTCCTTGAACCAACAGGGAGCAGGTACATAGTTCACATGAAATTCACACGGCACATGAGCAAACGCCGTAAATACGAGGTTTGTAAAGGAAAATCAGAGGGTTCAAATCCCTCCTTCTCCGCCAAATGCGTAACCGCACAGGATAAACCGGATTTCATTTTTGGAATCCGGGTTTTTCTTTGTCCGACCAGTTAATTTCAGAAATTTCATAGTCACATCACAGCCGAGTGACCTCGGGACGACAAATCGGATTCCGTTTGGAGTCCGATTTTTTTGTATTGATATTCCTACTCCATTCCTACTTATATAGAAATTATTTTTTTCAGTAAAGCCAAAGCCAGACAATCAATTTGTCTGGCTCAATTTCATTATTTATTTATAACCCTGATACCGCTTTCAGAAAACTCAAATATTCTGTCGCATATTTCCAGCGCCGCCGGACGGTGGGTAATAATAAGCACCGTTTTGTCCGTCATATTTTTCAGATTTTCTATAACCTTTCTTTCCGTCTGTTCATCAAGGGAACTTGTTGCCTCGTCAAGGAGGAGTACAGGATTGTCTGAATATACCGCCCTTGCAATGGCGATTCTCTGCATCTGTCCCTCGGAAAGTCCTTTTCCCTGTTCACCAAGGCGTGTGTCAATACCGTTTTCAAGTTCATTTACAAATTCATCTGCACAGGCTATTTTCAGCGCACTGTATACAGCACTGTCATCAGCCTTTCCCGAACTTTCCGCAAACGTCACAACATCACGGATAGTGCCGCTCATAAGGTAATTTCCCTGTGGAACATAAGCAAAAAGTCTGTGCCACTGGCTTGTAAGAGGTACTTTCTCATTGTCGTCAGCCAGCAGACAGCGTTCCCCCTCGTCAAGAGAATAAAGGCACATCATAAGCTTTAAAAGAGTGGACTTTCCACAGCCGGAATGACCAGTAAAGGCAATGTATTCGCCTTTTTTTATCTCAATGCTGACATTTTTCAGCACAACCGGCATATTGGTCTTGTCCGCCGTCCGGTCAGGAGCAAGATAAGTAAAACCCGCATTTTCAAAGCCGATACCCCGCATTCTCTTTTCGTAAAATTCCTGCACCTCTGCTTTGGTTTTGACTTCACCGTGACAGTCGTCCTCAAAGGTTTCCGCTTCCGCCATACGTTCCACACTGGCAATCATAGCATAAAATTTAGGAAGATACCCCGAAATATTTGCAAACGGTGCCTGTATCTGATTTATAAGCTGCAAAACTGCCATAAGCGTACCGTAAGAAACCGTACCAATCATAATTCCATAGCCGAAATAGCAGACTCCAAGAAGATACATTCCGTTCATTGCCGCTGCAAATCCGATATTGCAGATGTTGGAAAAATGGTTGCGTTTCATCCTTACGTTCTTATGTTCTGCCATTTTTTCGCTGCACTCTTTTTCAGTTCTCCCCTGTGCCGCAAATGAACGCACTATCATAAGACTGCCAAGTCTTTCCTGCATGAAAACACGCAGTCTGCCGTCAGCCTCCTGAATTTTTTTGTGAAGCTTTTTCAGTCGTTTTCTGAACATATACGTCAGTAAAATCAATGCAATGCCGGCCGGAAACATTATGTATGCAAATTTCGGTTCCAGTACCAGTATTGTCACAAGCGCACCTGCCATTTTCACAGCCATTCCGGCAATACCGGGTACAATTTCAACAAGTCCGTTTGCGATAACGACTGAATCGGAAGTCAGCCTGTTGAGCCATTCTCCGGAGTGTACCGCTGTTACCGGCTCATAACTTTTTCGCAGCAGATTACTGAAAAGCCTGCCTTTGAGAAGATTTTCAAAAGTGCTTTTGGAGTATTCGTCAAGAAATCGTGTAACTGCCCGAAGTATTATCTGGAGCAGCACAAGCCCAATCAGAAGCAGCAGAAATCCAAAAAAGTATTTCTCATTTTTTGCAACGGCGGCATCAATAATATTTCTCAGAAAAAGCGCATATATTACCGAACTGATACCCAGTGCTGCCTGAATGGCCAGCAGTATAACTATGTAAATTTTCTTTTTCCCTGTGACGGTATTAAGCCACTTCAAAGCAGAGTTTTTCATTTTGAAAACCGCCTTTTCAGGTAATTGTATGCTCTTACTATAAATGCACGAACCGGAAAGAAATCACACCACAGATGTACATAAAGCCTGTATTTTATGCTGTCTGCCGACAGTGTTTTTCCATCTCGTATAACTGCTGTCAGAACTCCGATAATATGCCTGTCTGTTATGCCGTATTCCCTCTGCCACCTGTTATCTCCGCAGATAACATAATCATTCTCCCTGACTTTAAGAATACGGTGCAGGACATACTGTCCGCTGTCACGCTTATAAAGAGGAACATCATATTTTTTCAGTCTGCCGTTGACTTTTTCTATAACTATCAGGTCTTTTCCCTGACGGATAAGCGGTTTCATGCTGTCCCCTACATTAGTATAGACAAGATTTCCGGTTCGGTTTATTTCTTCTTCAAATGTTGATTTATTCATCAAGTGCGCTAATGCTCCTCAGCTTGTCAAGAATCTTTTTTACGTCTGCCGAAATAACCTCCTCCGGTGCATCATACTTTTCAAGCATTTTTTCAACAATTTCCTTTTCAGTAGTATCAGTTTTAAGACAGTTGACAATAAATGCCGCTGTCTTATTGCTCTTTACAAGTCCGCTGAATTTTGTATCGCCGGTTGATACCATTACCTGTTCATCGCCTGTTTCATGTGTGATAAATCCGTCTTTAAGTTTCATATTGTCCTCCTGATTAATAAAAACTACTTGTTCATTCCGTTATATGCGACCTCAGCCGCACTGATATCCATATTGCAGCTTAGCCTGTAAAGACCGACAGTCTCTGCAAGGGCGTCAATTATTTCCAGAGTCTTATGCATTTTCAGAGCGCCGGACGGTCTGTTGACCTGCTGCAAAAGCATAGGATACGCCTCCGACCTGCTGATTTTTTCAATATGGTTTTCCTGTCCCCGCTCCAGTATGCATATTGCTTTAAGGGGTACGCTGGTGTTTGTGCTGAGCCTGTGTTTTCCGTCCCATGGTGTGCCGTAAA
The DNA here is from genome assembly GCA_022788225.1 of Oscillospiraceae bacterium. GTDB lineage: Bacteria > Bacillota > Clostridia > Oscillospirales > Ruminococcaceae > Porcipelethomonas. Next base: position 4,051 of record JALEVO010000113.1, read on the forward strand.
CCGTCGCGACGCTTTTTGTTACCCTGATAAGCGGCTTGTCATCATTTATCATTACTGCCCGCTCTCCGAAATAATCCCTCCACAGCCTTGTGTGGGTAGATTTTCCGGTACCGCTTTTTGCCGTAAAAAGATAACCCTCACCGTCAACAGCAATAACTGAACCGTGAAACAGGATTATATTGGATTCAACCAGTTCATCGCATATCTTTCGGTACACCGAAAGCGTTTCAAGATAGCCGTCGGGAAAGTTTCGGACAGGTTTCCCCTCTTTTATGTCCTCTGCCTCGGATTTTTTACGTTCAAATTCAATGTCCTCCTGCGTAACAGTAACCGAAAAATCCGGAATACCATCTGATATGTAGTCCGTACAGAGATTCATGACAGTATCATAAATGGAGTTTATTTCAATTGTTTTTTCTGCGATTTTACAAAAAAATTTACTCATGTTCCCTCCTCATATCAGTGCAAAACTCAATTGCGCTGAAATAATTATATCAGATTATCAAATCGGTGTCAATTATCCTTTTTCCATATTTGTTAAGGATTGAAATTGTTTCTGCTTTCTGTTATAATATTGGCAACGGTAAAAAAGTTTAATATACCAAACTAAACCAGCCCTCTATGAAAGGTTTGATATTAATTATGGAAGATTTGTGCGAGCATTGTGAATATGGCAATAGATTCATAGTAAAATACAAAGCCGGTGCAAACGCACCGGCTTTTAGTCTTATTTTGCAGCATTAACAGCTGATTCAACAATTTTCTTGAAATACCACGAATTATTGCTTCTGTCAAGGAGTCCGAACTCGTCCTTTGTACCGTTATCCCAGATAAAGCAGGTAATACCTCTCTGCTTTGCAGCCTTTATGTAGTATTCCATGTAGCTTGCACGGACATCATCATTGCCCTTGTTTGTAGCACCACATTCACCGATAATAACCGGAACGCCCTTGTCAATGAAATATTTCTTTACCATGTCAAAGCCCTTGTCAAGCTCTTTCTTGTCGGAGTCACTGCCCCAGTCAGATCTTGAATCTTCATTTCCGGCAAAATCCCACGGAGAATAGTAGTGAATTGATACGATTATTCTGTCGTCGTCAGGAATTTTAACGTCCTTGATACCTGTTTCGTCCATAGCGGCAGCGTGTGCAGTGATTATAAGGGAACGTGTGGCATTGTTTCCGCCGGACTTTCTTACAGTATCAACAAAAGCCGCAAACAGATTGTTGATAACCTCACGCTCTTCCGAAGTACCGCAGGTCCACTCATTTTCGCCGCCGATAATTCTCGGCTCGTTCATGCCCTCAAAGAGGAGATGATAGTCGTAGTCCTTGAAACGTGCGGAAAGCTGTTCCCATATCTTCACAAGCTTTTCCTTTACCTTTGACTCGTCAGCCTTGCTTGGATTGAGCCATGTATAATCATCGTGGTGAACGTTGATGATTGCATACATATCGTTGTCGATAACATAGTCAACAACTTCGTTTACTCTGTTAAGCCATGCTTCGTCGATTTTGTCACCGTTCATATGCTCGTTCCATGTGACCGGTATTCTGACTGCGTTAAAGCCTGCCGCCTTGACTGTATCAATCATTTTCTTTGTTGTTTTAGGATTGCCCCATGCTGTTTCAAAATCGTCAACTTCCCATGTAATGTTGTAGCAGTCGAGAGTGTTGCCGAGATTCCAGCCGATTTTCATGTCCTTTACGATATCAGCGGAGCTTTTGACGTCTGAGCTTTCCTCTTTATTTTCCTTTTTGTTGTTTTCCTTTGGCACTTCTGCGTCCGTGTCCGCATCAACAACCGGAGCGGAACCGCTGCTGTACTTTACAGTTACCGATTCAAGAGTTACAGACTCCTGCTTGCTCCACCAGTAGCCCAGCATAACTTCACCGTCTGATTTGATGTATTCCTTGATTTCGTCCGGAACAAGCCAGTAAAGGGTACAGCTGTCGGAATTAGTCATAACTGCGACGTTGCCGCTCTGATACCATCCCTTGTCCGTTTTGTCAGGACAGGAGTCGTCAACGGAGATACCGAATGCACCGGCATATTTCTGGAGTTCACCGCCAGCCTTTATTTTGAATTCAAAATACTGCGGAGTTTCACCCTCACCAATCATATCAGAAAGAGGCAGTTTTACTGTCTTATCGCTTTCGCTTCCGTATTTTAAAGTCTTGTTGGGTTCAATGGTCTTTGTTCCGTCAACAGGGATTTCAGCAGATGTGGAATAATTGCAGATTATGCTTGAAAGCCTTAACTTCTGAAGTCCGCCCCACCAGTAGCCTATCTCAATATAGCCCTTGTCGCTGATGTTTACATAGTCTTTAATATCTCCCGGAACATCCCATTTTACTTCAAGATAAGCACTGTTTACGTCCATTTCAAAGTCTTCGGACTGATACCATCCGTCATCGGTTGCCGCCTTGCAGGAATTATCAACAGAAATTCCGCAGGCACCCTTATAGCTGCTGATATTTGACGAGCCGTCCTCTGCATAGAACACAAACACAAAGGAGTCAATTTTGTCCCCCGGCTTTGCAAATTCGCTTAACTTTGCCTTATAGGTCTTGTTGCCGTCATGGTCAAGTATTTCGTTGATATCGCCCTTTTCACTTCCCATTGAAAAGCTTACAGTTTCAGTAGGACTTATGTGAAGAGTCGTAGTTATAACAGTTGTTTCAGCCTCTGTCGGTGCCTCAGTGACTGGAGCAGTGGTTTCAGCCTCGGTCACAGCTTCCGTCGCAGAGGATTCTTCCGGCTTGTCGTCATCACCTTTAAGAATAAATGCCGTTACAACTCCGGCAAGCGCTAAAATTATAACTGCCATAACGGCAATTACGATTTTTAAGACTTTATTATTCTTTTTTTCTTCCATTACCTTAATTCTCCTTTTCAGCGTTATAAACTAATTATATCGTGAATTGGATGATTTGTAAAGTATGAAATAAAAAGTCACGGATTTTTCCGTGACTTTAAGGCAATACCGCATAATTATTGTCGTATAGATGCGCAGTCAGATTTTTTGTCAGATTGCATAAAAAGCTCGCAGGCATACTGGCGTATGTCAAGAGATTTTTATGCGATATGACGGAAAATCTGCAAGCAGATGTGCGGCAAAGGCGTCAGCCGTTAATTATGCGGTATTGCCTTAAATTATAATGCTCCGAGCTTATCATAAGAAATCATCATTGCAGTGTAGTTCATCAAAATTGAACTGTCTGCCGTATCAATAATGCTGTCTCTTACACAGTCTGCATTCGCAAGAGCAACTGCGTCAAGAGGATTTTCAGTCTTATTAAGCAGATACATATTAAGCTTTACGACATCTGCAATACTTACATCGTTATCAGCGTTCAGATCTCCGTATTTCGTTACAAGAGAAGGGTCAATTGTTTCAGTCGGCTGTTCGGAATCAAGTGCGATAAAGGTTCTGTTGTATTTTTCAGCATATTCCTGTGCTGTTGAATTTCTGTAGCCGTAAATTGTAACTGCGGCGTTAATAGTATTTTCATCATCTTCAAATAAGCATTCCGGATTTCTGATTGTTATTTCTTTAAGATTTTCACAGTTGCCCAGAGTTGAAACCCAGATAGTTCTGACACTGCTGCCGATAACAGCGCTTTCTAAATAGGAACATTTATCAAAAACATAGTCACCGAATGATCTGACGCTGTCAGGGATTACTATGCTTTTAACACTGCAATAACCAAATGCACAGTCTCCAATTGTTGTAACATCGTCCGGTATTGTAATACCTGTTAAGTTTTCACAGCCGTAAAAAGCATAATCTCCTATGGATGTGACGCTGTCCGGAATGTTTATGTCTGTTAAGCTATTGCAATAGCGAAATGCAGAACCTTTAATTGATGTTACACCATCTGGAATTATCATGCTTGTTATGCTTTTACAATGACTAAATGCAGAAGCTTCGATTGATGTAATGCCGTTCGGCATGGCAATGTCTGTTAAATTTTCACAATCATAAAATGCAGTAGCTCCGATTGATGCTACGCTGTCCGACATGGTAATGCTTGTTAAGTTTTCACAATTATAAAATGCAGACTTTCCGATTGATGTAACACTGTCTGACATTTTAACGCTTGTCAGAGCGTAACAATTGGCAAATGAAGAATCACCAATTGATGTAATACCATCCGGAATAGTAATATCACCTGCACAGGTTTCACCGCTTATAAGAATTCCATTTACTGCAACTAACGGATTTTCCTGCTGTTTCGCTTTTATCCACGGCGTATTTCTCAAAGCACTGCCTTCTATCGATGTAACGCTTTCCGGAATTGTTATGTCTGTCAAAGCTGAACAGCCGTCGAATGCACCATTTCCAATTGAGACAACTCCTTCCGGAATAGTTACATTGTTCAGGCTGTCACAGTCAAAAAATGCAGAAATTCCTATCGAAGTAATACCCTCCGGAAATGTTATGCCTGTCAGACTTGAGCAGGAGGAAAATGTACCATCTTCAATTGAAGTGATTCCCTCTGGAAGCGTTATGTGTGTCAGTGCTTCACAAAAAGTAAAAGCATTGGATTCAATTGTTGTGACACTGTCCGGGATTGTTATACTTGTTAAGCTGCTGCAACAGTCAAACGCATATTTTCCTATTACAGTAACACTCAGTCCCTCAATTTCTGATGGGATTTCAATCTCAGCTGCTGATTCATCACAATCAGTTATTTTGATGTAATCATAGGTGCCGTCATAATCCTCATCAACCTGTTTGTAATACAGATAATCTCCGTAGCTTGTTTCCGCCTCAGTAACCAGCGTTAAAAATCCGCCGGAGACATTACTGCTTATCCCGCATACCGCAGCTGTTAAAACACTCATGATTTTTCGGTTTAATTTCATAATAATTATCTCCTTATCGTTTTCAGTTCATTGTCTGAAAATCTGTCAACAGTCATACTTTGTACAGCTTATGTTTTCAATTCAATTTTATCATCTGACTGTAAATTCATCTATCTTTATTGAGTAAAATATGGGTAAATCACATGTCAAGAAAACAAAAAAAAGCCCCTCTGCAAAATGCAAAGGGGTTGTAAAAATAAGAGAGTGACATAATTAGAGGAGATGAAATTATAAAACAATCTTATCAACTGCTTTTAACCTCAGCCGGTCTTTCAACCGACAAGTATATTATGCCTTTTGTTTGTGATAAAATTATGATATCAAGGTGAATATCTTTGAAAAAACAAAAATAAAATCTGTGAACTCTTAATGAATCATTGATTAAACAAAAATTCCTGTTATCAGCGCAGTACCCGACGCTGCAAGGGCTACAACTATCAGTGGAAGGTCGAAGTATGCCAGTATTACAGCAACAACCGTTCCCGCGGCGGCTGTTATGACATTTCCTGTGCAGTAGAATATTGCCGGAATGGTCATTGCGCTCAGTACAGCATAAGGTATATAGTAGAGGAAACTGCGGAAAAAGCGTGACTTTATTTTCCTGCGGAAAAAGGTAAAGGGTATCATGCGTATAAGATATGTGACCCCTGCCATGACTGCTATGTATATTATAAGGCTCATTTTTCGCTCTCCTCCCCGTCATTTACCGGAAACAGCAGTGCACCCACAGCAGACGCCGCCACAGCGCTGATTATTACTGCGAATCCGCCGGAAACAGCAGTTATAAGATATTTGAACAGTATACTTATACCCGCCGCAATTACCACGACTGTGAGTACCTTTTTAGATTTCCTTGACGGCGGAATGATTATGGCGATAAACATTCCGTAAAGCACTATTCCCATGGCGTCGGTGAGGGATTTCGGCAGAAGCTGTCCGGCGGCGGCTCCGAGGAAAGTTCCCGACACCCAGCCGATAAATGAAACAAAAATAAGTCCTGCCATGTATAAGGGAGAAAGCTTTTCCGGCTGAGATGATGCCACTGCAAAAATCTCATCGGTTATTCCGTAGGAAACCGCAAGCCGCTGGGGTAGCTTAAAAGACTTGTCAAGCTTTTGAGAAAGTGATAGCGCCATGAGGGCATACCTTATATTAATAGTAAGCTGTGTAAGAATCATTTCTATTATAGTACCGCCGGCGGCTATTATGGTAACTCCTGCCGCCTGTCCGGCAGATGTGAGGTTTGCCGCTGATATCAGAACCGCCGCATATACCGGCAGACCCGCCTTTACAGCCATTATCCCGAACCCGAACGAAACTGAAAGATACCCAAGCATTATAGGTACACCGTGGGACATTCCTTTTACAAACTGTGATTTCAAATATTTTCATTCCTCTCGTTTTTCGACACTTTTCTAATGATAACATATTTTTTATGTAAATGCAATTGCGATAGTCTGAAAAATATTTCTGTTGAAGAATACTGAATAAAATTTATACTTGACAGCAATCCTAAAAGGGTATATAATAATTATAACCACAAATGACAGTGTGTCCATGTGACCACATAAAAAGACCTCCGGAAATGGCAGTTTCCGGAGGTCTTTATTTGGGCTAATTGTCGGATTTATGTCCGTCTAACCACTTGCAAATATAGTACCCAACTACACTTGCCGCAACAGACAATA
>JALEVO010000118.1 GCA_022788225.1 Oscillospiraceae bacterium
CATTCATTACAACTTATATAAACCCGCCTTTCCGGAAATAATTTTAAGGAAATATAGTAAACGAAAAAAATATTTTTTTCGTTTGCTATTAGCCGATATGCACGGAGTGACCGTAGGGAACGGATGTGCAAGGCAATATTAATAAAACAATTATAGTGAAAGACAAATTAATTTTGTCGTTCACTATAATTTATGGCGGTGTTATATATGACTGATGATAAATGGAATGATTTTATGATGAGCGGAAAAATTTCCGATTATCTTGAATACAGAAAATCTGCGGAGCAGTCCGCTGCAAAGGCCGGTGAGGAAAGTGGAAATGGTGACGCTTCGGGGAATAGTCCTCAGGGAGTTTCCGGTTGGTGAAAACGATAAGTTCATACACATTTTTACAAAGGAACAGGGCGTTATAGAGGTTTCAGTCCGGGGCGGACAGAAAATGCTCAGCAAAAATGCCGGAGCAACTCAGCTTTATGCCTATTCCGACTTTTCAATGAGGTGCGACAAGGGAAGATACTACCTTGACAGCAGCGAACCGGTACGGCTTTTCTACAAGTTAAGGGAAAATCTTGAGGCACTGTCGCTGGCGCAGTATATCAGCGAAGTTGTGATATATGTTACCGGTCAGCATGAACAGAAACAGGACGTCATGCGCCTGCTGCTGAATACCTTTCACTACCTTTCCGAGGGTACACGCAGCTGCGGATTTTTAAAAGCTGTTTTTGAAATGCGCTTTATGACCGAAATCGGCATGATGCCGGATATTGTCTGCTGTGCCTCGTGTATGAGCTATATTGCAGATGAAATGTATTTTGACCTTATGAGTACAAAGCTTTACTGCCGAGGCTGCATTGTTCCGACTGATGATGATACTCTTGTAAAGATACCTGCGTCAGTTGTCCATGCGCTCCGGCATATTGTTTTTGCAGACTTTGACAGACTTTTCAACTTTAAGCTGTCAGACATAAACATGAAAAAATTAGGGCGGATAACTGAAAGGTATCTGCTTATACATTTAGGAAGAGAATTTAAAACACTGGATTTTTACAGGACATTGGGTATATAATTATGAATAAATATTTTAAAACACTTGAACTACATAAAGTATTGAAAATGCTGTCCGACATGGCGTCCAACGACAGGACAAGACAGATGGCTCTTGACCTTGAACCATGTACGGACTACGACACAGTATGCCTTGAGATGGACAAGACCTCTCAGGCGCTTGAACTGGCGGTAAGCTTTGGCACTCCGCCTTTTTATGATATTAAGGACGTTAACGGTTCATTAAGACGTGCAGCGTCCGGGGCGAGAATTTCTCTTAAAGAACTGCTTGAAATAAAAAGCCTGCTGAATCAGATAGGTTCACTTTCTGACTGGTACTCACACTGCGAAAATACCGCAACTGAGCTTGACTACCTTTTTTCAAATCTGCGTCCCAACAAGTATTTGCAGGAAAAGCTTGACCGTTCCATTATCTCCGAGGACGAGATTTCAGATGCGGCAAGTCCGGAACTTGCGGCAATAAGGCGGAAGATAAACCGTGCCGGCTCAAAGCTGAGGGAAACGCTTGACAAGATGATACGCTCTGAATCAGTGCAGAAGTCTTTGCAGGAAAATATTGTTACTATGAGGGACGGAAGATTTGTTCTGCCGGTAAAAGCGGAGTGCAGGGGAAAAATACAGGGTCTTATCCACTCCTCATCTGCAACCGGACAGACTGTCTTTATCGAGCCTATGTCCGTTGTGGAGGCAAACAACGATATAAGAATGCTGGAGGGACAGGAACAGGAGGAAATCGAACGCATTATTACGGAGCTTTGCCGTGAGTGCGGAGAGTGCGCCGAGGAACTTATGGGTAGCTACGAGGTCTGCACTGAACTGAACCTCTACTTCGCAAAGGCTAATCTTGGCGCAAAAATGAAAGCCTGTGCGCCGGAAATTACCTGTGACGGCGTACTGCGTCTTAACAAGGCAAGACATCCCCTTATTGACATGAAAAAGGCAGTGCCAATAGATATAAGTCTGGGAGAAAAGCACAATGCGCTTATCATTACCGGTCCTAACACCGGCGGTAAGACCGTTGCGCTGAAAACTGCCGGTCTGCTTTCTGCAATGGTAATGTGCGGTATGCTGATACCTGTTTCCGACGGCAGCAGTGTGTCCGTTTTCAGCCATATTCTTGCAGATATCGGTGACAATCAGAGCATTGAACAGAGCCTTTCGACTTTCTCGTCACACACAAACAAGGTAATTGAAATTATTAAGCTTGCCGATGAAAATTCACTGGTACTTCTTGACGAGCTTGGTTCGGGTACTGATCCTGTCGAGGGTGCGGCGCTTGCTGTGGCAATAATCGAAAGACTGAAATGTCAGGGCGCAAAGCTTATGGTTTCCACCCATTATCAGGAGTTGAAACTGTACGCAATCGAGGGTGAGGACGTTGAAAACGCAAGCTGTGAGTTTGACCCGGAAACACTCCGTCCGACCTACAGACTGATTACCGGTTCACCGGGCAAATCAAACGCCTTTTCAATTTCTGCGTCACTGGGTATGCCGGAGGACGTAATTGCAGAGGCGAAATCTCTGGTAAGCGAGGAGAATACCCGTTTTGAAAAGGTCGTTGCACAGCTTGAGGACGCAAGGCGTCAGCTTGACAAGCAGAACGAGGAGTTAAGACAGCTTAAAGCCGAGGCGGAGGAAAACAACCGTAAGCTGAAGGCGGAACTTGAAGAAATCGAAAAGAACAAGGAACAGCAGCTTGAACAGGCAAGACTGAGAGCCATGAGCATTATCGAGAGCGTAAAGGCAGAGTCTAACAGCCTTATGGACGAGCTGGAAGCAATCAAAAAGGACAAGGACAAAAAGGACTTCGCACAGAAGTACTCCGGTATAAAAACACGCAGCAAGCAGAGTTTTAACAAGATGTATGATACTGCAAACCCTCTTGACGAGAAGTCGGACGACGGCTACCGTCTGCCGAGAAAGCTCAAAAAAGGCGATACTGTCCTTGTGCGTGATATTGACAAAAAGGGTACTGTCTGCTCAGAACCGGACGAAAACGGAAACGTTTATGTTCAGATGGGTATTATGAAAACAAAGGTTTCCGTTATGCAGTTAAAGCTTGTGGAAGAGCAGAAAGTGACTTACAAGAGCAAGCCTATGTCCACACGCAATATCAAGAGCAAAATGGAACGCAAGGGCACAATGGAGCTTGACATAAGAGGAAAAGCGGCTGACGAGGGCGTTTACGAAATGGAGGCGTTTATTGACAGTGCAGTACTTTCGGGAATTTCCATGGTGACCATTATCCACGGCAAGGGTACTGGGGTACTCCGTGCGGCGGTTCAGCAGAGGTTGAAGTCAATGAAACAGGTGAAGAGCTTCCGTTCGGGTATTTACGGCGAGGGTGAGAATGGGGTTACTATTGTGGAATTGAAATGAAGAATAACAAAAAGCGGAAAAATCAGCTGAAAAACCGTCAGAAGATAAAAAGCCGCAACGCTGTTAAGCGAGATGTGACAAAGACGGAAAAAGCAATTGAAAAAGTCAGGTCAAGTCTGAAAATTGTCAATATTGTGCTGATAATCATTATTTTATGGTCTGCATTAATGCTGTCAAGAGCGTATGTTGATTTGTGCGAAAGCTGTTGGAAACCGAAAACAATTACTTTTGATTCATGCTATTATGTTCCGAGAACGTATGGGGCAAGAGGAGTTTCTTTCGGAGATTATTATGTTATAGTGGACAGTGAAAATCATGAATGGCGGATAGCTGCATGGTCTGATGATTTTGATGAGGAACAGTTTCTGAATGATGTTCAGAAAGGTGACAGCATTGAAATAAGATATTATAACTGGATTGTCGGTAAAATAGCTGTAACGCTTGAAAGTGACAGTCATGTATATCAGAGTCTGGAGGACGCTGAAAAGCATGGCAAAAAGGACGGCAAAGCAGTAATTATACTTGGGCTGATACCGATGCCGTTTTTTCTGATTGGATTGTTTCTTGATGTGAGATACTTTTTGAGATACCGAAAATTAAAATCCCTGCTGGCGTTATATCAGAAAAGATATGAGGATTATATTTGCAATGAGGATAATGGAGGAGAACAATGCACACCAACGAAGAAATAATCTGCCGTGCGGAAATTGACTGCAAAACGAGTAGATTTCCCATTCTTACATTTATAACAGGAATATTTATTGCGTTTATTGCAGACCAGTTTATGGTCTTAAAAGGCTTTCAGTATTGCTGGTTTGGATGGGAGGATTTTGACATCTGGGAAAGGGAACTTTATGTATTTTATCTGTTTAAAATACCAATAGTCATGAAAGATATAAACAATGGAAAACTTGACTTTAGTGTTTTCGGAATAATACTTTCTGTCATTTCTCTGATATTCATTATTGCCTTTCCGCTTATTGTTTCACGTATCAAACGTCATAACTACAAAAGCAGTTTCCTTTATCTGACGAAAGACTGTATTTATGGATTCAGAAAGACTATGTTCAAAAAAAAGGCAGTGCAGATAAAGCTTGAAAATCTGAGTGATATATTTTCCTATTCGGGTGTAAGGGATAGTACTAAAAAGGTGGAAACCCTGTACATATCCTATGAGGGCGGCGAGATTACATTCCGCAATGTGAAAAATGCACAGGAATTTGTTGATGCAGTAAGGAACACAGCCGAAAGAAAAATTCATATTGAACATATTGCGATGTATGTAAACGACATTGAAACTGAAAAAGCCTTTTTTGAAAAGTATTTCGGTGGGAAGTCCGGCGATATGTACCACAATCAGAAAACCGGATTCCGCTCATATTTTCTGACCTTTGAAAACGGCGCACGGCTTGAAATAATGAACCGTGCCGATATATCCGGAAAGTCCGGTAACAGCATTGGTTATGCCCATATTGCTTTCAGTCTGGGCAGCAGGGAAATGGTTGACCAACTGACCCAGCGGCTGAAAAATGATGGCTTTGAAGTCATAAGCGGTCCGAGAGTTACTGGTGACGGGTACTATGAAAGCTGTGTACTTGACAGTGAGGGGAATGAAGTTGAACTGACTGAATAAAATATGTATAAATTTATTGAAATATATTGACAAATCAAGAAGAATAATGTATAATTATAACAAATAGATGATAGGGCGTGTTTGGCTTGAACGAAATAAGTAATTACGAAATTCAGAATTATATCTCTGTTGTAAAAACTGTTTTAGATGGAGTTCTTCCGGAAGATTTAAAGGAACAGCTTGCTAATGCTGATTCTTTGGAAGAAAAAGCAATTATTATTATAAATTACACCAAAGATTCTATTGACAGCCACTTTGAATCAATTGAAAAAACTATAAATTATCAAAGATTATCTGAGATAAAAGCGGAAATAAGAACAGCCAAATCTTTATATTATGAAGCTTTGGATAATCCAGAGATTCAGAAACAAAAATTGGAAAGTGCCCATGACAAATTGTTGAGTTCATGTAACCAATTATTTACAGAATCACAGAGAATATATCAAGAGTTAGACAATACCAAATTTAAGAAGAGAAATTATAAAAAAATTGATGATTATATTAATAGGTTTACTGAAATTTGTGAAATGATGCAGTGGACTCTTGAACTTGAGTTTTCTGTTAATCAAATAAGAAAGAAAAATATTAGTCGTTCATTTTATCAGGTATATGATGATTTTTTGGCGTTTATAGAAGAAAATCGAATTCACTGTTTGATTCTTTCTTCATGTGGTGATGATAATGCAATATATGATAAGTGGTTTACAATGTATCATTCGTTTAAAAAATATTTAACTTATGAAACCCACTGTATTGAATGTGAAAAGGAGTAAATTTATGAGTGGTCGTACAAGAAGCGAAAAAGAAAGAAAGGATAATGAGAAGAAAGCAGGCGTAGCAGCAGCAATAGCGGCGGCAGCTGTTACTGTCATAGGAATTATACTTCGCAAAAAAAGGTGAAAATATAATTTGTGCTTTATTTTTTAAAAAACCCTTGACAAATCCAAAAAAATATTATATTATATAAGTACAACTAAATGCGATGATGGGAAATAAAGCCGCAGATGGATTTTCAGAGAGCTGCCGTATGGTGAAAGACAGTATTCCTGACCGGTCATAACTCCTCCCTGAGCAGTTCGCTGAACGCTTTTTGCAATTAGGCGCAAACGGGTTCTCCCGTTACAGAGATACGCATTGACTGATGCGGCAGAGCGGGTGTTTTATGCACCAAAAAGAGTGGTACCGTGGAGTTTTACGCTTCACCTCTTTATAATTTAAGAGGTGGAGCTTTTTTGTTGCATCTCTGAAATATTTTTGAAAGGAAGATGTATTATGAAAAATTTTGAAAAGTACACAAGACAGTATTTTCCGGTGAAAAATCCTCCTATGAAGTGGGCACAGAAGGATTACATAGACCATGCCCCGATCTGGTGCAGTGTTGACCTGAGAGACGGCAATCAGGCGCTCATCAATCCAATGACGCTGGAGGAAAAACTGGAATTCTTTAAATATCTGGTTAAAATCGGATTCAAGGAAATCGAAGTAGGTTTTCCGGCTGCATCTGAAACCGAATACGAATTCTGCCGTGCGCTGATTGAGCAGAAGCTGATTCCTGACGATGTTACCATTCAGGTGCTGACACAGTCCAGAGAACACATCATCAAGAAAACCTTTGAGGCACTGGACGGTGCTAAAAACGTTATCGTTCACCTCTACAACTCAACTTCCGTTTCACAGCGTGAACAGGTTTTCAGAAAGAGCAAGGAAGAAATTATTGATATTGCCGTTATGGGCGCAAAGCTGTGCAAGCAGTACAGAGAAAAGGCAACTGGCAACTACCGTTTTGAGTATTCTCCGGAAAGTTTTACAGGTACAGAGCCGAAATTTGCACTGGAAATCTGCAACGAGGTTATCAAAATCTGGGAGCCGACTGCTGACGACAAGGTGGTTATCAATCTGCCGGTTACTGTTTCGCACTCAATGCCTCACGTTTACGCTAATCAGGTTGAGTATATGTGTGACAACTTGCTGAACCGTGAAAATATCATTGTTTCACTCCACCCCCACAATGACAGGGGCTGTGCCGTTGCAGACAGCGAAATGGGACTGCTTGCCGGTGCGGACAGAATTGAGGGTACTCTCTTCGGAAACGGTGAGAGAACAGGTAACGTTGATATCGTAACTCTGGGTATGAATATGTTTTCACAGGGCGTTGACCCTGAGCTGAACTTTGAAAATATGCCTGAAATTACTGAACTCTACGAGAGAATCACAGGTATGAGAGTTTACGAGCGTCAGCCTTACAGCGGTCAGCTGGTGTTTGCAGCGTTCAGCGGTTCACATCAGGACGCTATTGCAAAGGGCATGAAATGGCGTCAGGAGAAAAACTGCGAGCACTGGACTGTGCCATATCTCCCTATCGACCCACAGGACGTAGGCAGAGTTTACGAAACAGATGTAATCAGAATCAACAGCCAGTCCGGCAAGGGCGGTATCGGTTATATTCTGGAGCAGCAGTTTGGTATTGTAATGCCGCAGAAAATGAGAGAGCCTTTCGGTTATCTGGTAAAGCACGTTTCAGACAATGCACACAGAGAGCTGATGCCTTCCGAGGTATATGATATATTCAAAGATACATTTATCAACAAGCAGTCGCCGGTGGTGCTCAAAGAAGCACATTACGTTCAGCAGGACGGTATTCAGGCAGATGTTACTATTGAGTATAATGGCAAGGTAATGAACGAAAAGGCACACGGCAACGGCAGACTTAACGCAGTCAGCAAGGCAGTTATGAAAATGCTGGAAATAAAGTATGACCTGCACACATATACTGAACACGCAATGGAACAGGGCGATACTTCAAAGGCTGTTTCCTATGTGGGAATAAGCAGTAACGGTAAGAATTACTGGGGTGTTGGTATTGAAACAGATATCATTGATTCTTCACTCAAAGCACTTTTCAGCGCTGTAAATAATATGATTACCGATTAATTTTCAGTTAATTGTCACAAAAACAGGGTTGACATTGTTAATGTTTAAGTGTATAATAAATTTATTGGTATGAATATTTAGTAACTAAAGGAGTATTCAAAATGTTAGACATAAAGAAAAAAATTATTGCTGTTGCAGTTGTTTGCGCAATGGCAGTATCAATGGCAGCTTGTTCAGACAAAAAGTCTGGTGATTCTGATGAAATTCAGACCGCAACTCTGACTTCTGAAGAAGCAGAGCAGTTAAAGAAAGTTGATCTGGAGATTTCCGAGTATATTGCTCCGACTGATACACAGCAGGACCCTGTTGAGCAGGGCGGTAACTCATCTTCTGACGGTGGAAATGGTGATTCATCTGCCAATGCAGGAAATGGTGATTCTTCTTCCAAAACCGGTAATGAAAATTCATCATCTCAATCAGGTGTTGACCAGTCATCCTTCGACGCTGAGCAGATGATGAGCTCAACTGATCTGGTTATCGTTCCGGGTGGGGAAGAGTCCCGTGACAGCAGCAGTGCAGGTGGAAACGACAACAGCACAGGCGGCGGAAACAGCAATAACCCCGACAATAATGAGCCTGCAAATGACGATCCTTCAGTTCCTACAATCAAAGGAACAAAGAAGATTCAGCAGGCATTCTGGATGAATCTTTCCGGAAATTACGTGTTTGACGGTGAATTTATCACAGCTGATTTCAAAATCAAGGAAACAACAGCTGACGGTACATATCCGATTACAATTGAATGGCTTGATTTCTCAAATATTGAAGCTGTAGCAATCAAGGCAAACGGAATTGACGGTTCTGTTGTTGTAGGCGGAGAGGCTACTGCCAACACATTTAAGAATGACGGTTCATTTGAGGTAATGGCAGACAATGTCAGCGGAAAACCGGGTGATACTGTAACAGTTGCATTCAGATTCAATAAGAACCCTGGAATTTGCGCAAGAGTATTCAGATTCGGATATGACAGCGACGCTCTTGAATATGTAGGCGGTGCTGAGGGTGCAGATTTCTCAAACGCACTTGATACACAGAATAACTAAAATAAAAATGCTTCTGCTTTTGCAGAAGCATTTTTGTGCATATAAAGGTAAACGAGTATTGTAAAAACCTGTACCAATAGTATGAACTATCGGTACAGGTTTTTGAATTATTCAGCACCAAGCTCACTGATATCAATCATCATAGCAACATAATTCATAATAAGGCTGCTGTCAGATGTATCAATAACATTGTCTTTTACGCAGTCAGCGTTTGCAAGCTGCTGGTTGTTAAGCGGATTTTCTACAGGGTTAAGGAGATACAGATTAAGCTTTACAACATCAGATACGCTGATATCACCATCTGTATTGACATCACCATACATTGACGGTGTACCGCTGGATGTCGGCGGTGTATCTGTTGTTACATCAGTTGCGTTAACTGTTGTAACGGTTGTTGAAGTTGTTGTTTCCGGAGCATCTGAAACAGTGGTAGCAGCGGTGGTCACTATATCTGTTGGTTGCTCTGTAGGTTCTTCAGTCGGAGTTGTTACCGGAGGCTTTGGATCTGTCTTGGCTCCTGCGTCAAGGTTGCTGCCTTCAGTTTCAGCATAATTGCTGTAATATTCTGTTACAGTCATACCGGTGTTGTTTAAACCAAGAGGTATCTGGTGGTCAAGACCGATGTATTTTCCGGTTTCAGAAGTCTGCCAGAGAGCCTTTTCAAAGAGTGCATACTTTTCTTCTTCCCAAGTTATTGTTGTTCCTGTGTCTATGGAATAGCTGAAACCAGCCCAGAGACCACCGGTATCACCTGAGTTTGTGTTAAGGCACCAGAAAGTATGGTTGATATGGTTATCAATCATATAGTCACGAAGAAGTTCCATCCATTTCTGGTTTTCAGCACCGTCCATATGACCGCCCCATTCACCGATAAGGAGAGGAGCAATTTCTTCTTTATTCAGGTATGCCCATGTGTCATACCAGTAGTCATCAAGAAGAGTCTGAGTGGTGAAATCCTTGTCAAACCATGTCTGATTGTAAACTGACGGACCGTAGTCGTGCGGAGAATAAACTATCTGTGAAGTACCCTGTTTAGGAACAATCGGATATTCTCTTGCGCCACGGAAGTTTCCGCCCCACCATGCGCCGATATAAGGTGAATTGTCACGTCTGTCTGCCATACCCCAGTAATCTCCGGGCATTGCTCCGCTAAGTGACTGTTCAACACCTTCAATGAAAATAAGTGCATTAGGATTTACTTCAAGGATGGATTCCGCACACTTTGTAGCAGCATAAGCCCAGTTGTTTTCATCAGTTGAACCGTCCCATTTAGCTGCCTTATCACCTTCCTGACCTTTTCCGTGAGGCTCATTTTTAAGGTCGTATCCGATAAGAGTATCGTTGTTGTTATACTTTTCAGCAAGCCATGTAAGGGTTTCTATCCAGATATCGGTTGTTACCATAGTTCCTCCGGTAGTTGTTTCCTTGCCGTACCAGAGATTGTAGTTATGGCCTGAGTTGTCGGCATGAGGGCTGTGAATATCAATGAATGCCTTTATACCATACTTTTTGCATTTGTCAAGAATGATATCAAAACCTCTGTCGCTTGTAATAAGGGTCTTGCCGTCGGCTTCAACAAAGTCCTTGTTGATATGTCCGTAAGTACCAGCCTTGACAATATTTCCGTTTCCGTCGTCCGTATCAACAGGTGGATTGTAGCATGCCTGCATGCCGCCGGCACTTATCTGATAAGGGGTACCGTTCATCCATGAAAGGATAAGCTCTGTTGAAATAGGGAAACGAATAACGTTGATACCTCTGTCAGCAACTTCAGAGAGCATATCGTCAATATCACCGGCGTAAAGATAATGGGGTGAATACTCGATACAGTTAAGACCAAACCAGTTTGCACCGGTCAGCCAGACCTCGTTTCCGTCCTTGTCATAAAGTCTGCTGCCAACTGCGTGAAGCCAGTCATCATTGCAGTCATCTACGTCAGTAACAGCAGAGGTTGTAAATCCTGTAAAAGCTGATGTCATGCATGATGCAGCAACTGCCAGCAGTGCGGCACAGGAAATAATCTTCTTTTTAAGTTTCAATTATGATCCTCCTCTTTTCTAAATGATATCAAAAATATTCTATTATTATTATACACCATAAATAAAAAAAGTCAAGCTTTGACAACAAAATAAAGCAATACCGCACAAGGATTCTGCTTTCCCTGTGCGGTGTTGCCTTAATCAAGTGCGGATAACATTGTGTAAACTATAGAATCTGTGGTTATGTCGTATTGCTGTCTGTTTTCTATCAGTACAGCAAAAGCAATCGGGAATTCATCATCATCAACAAAGCCTGTCAGTAGTGAGTTTTCCTCTGTGCCGTCCTTGACCTGTGCCGTACCGCTTTTTATGCCGATAGTGTATCCCGGAATTGTTCCGGAATAATTATTACCGTTTTCAAGCATAATTGACTTGACTTCCGAGGCAGTCTTTGCGGAAAAAAGCTGGTCGGAATGGGAAGTTTTTGCAGTTTCAACAATTCTGCCGTTAACGTTTGTAACATGGTCGATAAGATAAGGCATTGTAGATTTTCCACTTTCATTTGCAATAGCACTCTGCCACATTATCATCTGACACGGACTTACAAGGCTCATGCCCTGACCGATACAGCTCCACTGGGTGTTGAACTCGTATTTGTCAGTAAGCTCAGTTGAGGCAGTCTGTGCAGTTATGCCGTTTATGTCAACCGAACCTGCCGGAGAACCGTTTACAGAAAATCCAAGCTTTTTGTATGCTTTTTCAATGTCACTGAGTTTCCAGTCGGGGTCTTCGACAAGCTGTGCGAAAAACGGATTGCAGCTGTTCTGGAATGCTTCATCAATGTTTTGCGTACCATGTCCGTAGGAATTATGGCAGTTTATATCTTCCCCTGTCTGATTAGTATAGCTGCCCTCACAGGTGAAGGATTTTTCTCTGAGCCTGTCAATACCCATTGTTTCGATTGCGGAAATAAGCGTTGAAACCTTCTGGGTCGAACCGGGGACTGTCTTGTAAAACGCCTTGCACAGCAGACTGCCGTCCGGAAGGTCTTCATAGCCTTTAAGAGGGTCTACATTGGGTTTGCTTACACATACAAGTATTTCACCGGTTTTGTAGTTGTAGGCTATGGCACAGCCCTCCTTGTCACCGAAAGCAGAGTAAACCTGTTCGTTGGCGTCATGGTTAAGGGTAGTGTAAATTGCAGCCTTTCCACCCTTGCGTGTGATACCCTTTGTGAAACTGTAGTTGCTTAACCTTTCAAGATTGTTGGCAACGAGAGTGTTTGTCATCTGACCGCTTGCGTCGCCGATAAGGTTTCCCACGTCCTTGAAGTAGCCGTCGGGGTAATCGCCTGCCTGTGCATTGTCGTCAAAGAGAATGTCACCGTTGCAGTCGTATACATAGCCTAAATCCCTTGAACCAGAGTTGCTTATATAAAATGACGCCTCCATCTGGATTTTTACTACAAGCAAAACTATTCCCACAAGGAAAATAAGCATCATCAGTGTTATAAGATTTCTTCCTCTTTTTAAACTTTTCATACTGTTCTCCTGTTGATATTCTGCTGAGCCGGTCTGACCGGAACCGGATAAACCCTTGCCTGACCAGCTTTAAGGAATCCTATCATAAAGCCGCAGGTGAGCATGGAACTGCCGCCCTGAGAGATAAAGGGAATGGTAACGCCGGTAAAGGGTATCATGTTGCATGAACCGAAAATATTCAGAGCCATCTGTGCAATGAATGCGGCGCATACTCCTACAGTCAGCGTTGTGTGAAAATATGAGCGAGGGGTATTGATAAGTGCTGTTACAAGGAGGAGTATTATCATGAAAACGGCAAGAAGAGCCATAAGCATACCCCATTCTTCGCATATAGACGAGAACACAATGTCCGTGTCTGCCGCCGGAACTTTGTAGAGTACTCCGTGTCCCGGACCTTTTCCGAACCAGCCGCCCTCTGCAATGGCAATAAGTGCCTGACACTGCTGCCAGCCGTTTCCGGTAGGGTCGCTCCAGATGTCAACATGAAGTCTGTCCTGAACGTAGGAGGGGGCGAATTTAAGTGCGATTATGACTATAACAAGTCCGGCGGCACTAAGTCCGATAATAAGCTTTTTGGAAAGCTTTGCCTTTGGATAGCAAATTCTCATTAAGAAACCGCAGGCTGCCACTGCCGCAAAGGTCGGCAGACTTCCCAAGTCACGGCACCACCACTGGAGCAGCATTATAACTCCTGTCAGGGCGAGAAGAGCCATATTGTCGTATACTACCTTTACAAAAAGTACTTTTTTCTTTTTCTGCTGCTGTGCAATGGAAGTTGCAAAAACAAGCACGAAAAATACTTTAAGAAATTCTGACGGCTGAATAGTGATAAATCCTAAGTCTATCCACATACCTCTGCTGCCTGTGAAAAGCAGAATTGAGATAATAAGAACACCGCATATTCCATAGAAAATATATTTGTATTTTTCAATAAACTGATAATTTTCCGCAAGCTTGAAACCAGCCTGACAGCAGGCGAGTGCTAAAACGGAGAAAATGAAGTGCTTGACAGCAAATCCCACTCCGCCGAAACAGGACTGGAAAATAACGCTCATATTAAGCAGTGTTATAAGCAGAATGTCGAGAGTGTATGTATTCTGTTTCAGAAAATGCAGTATAAAGAAGTATAATAAATCAGAAATGATAACTACTGCTGAAAGTATAATCGGGGACATAATTGTTTCGTAGCTGCCCTTTACAAATACTACAACCAGAAGTGAAATGTGGGTGAGCAGTGAAAGCAGAGTTATTCCGCCGTAAGAAAGACCATTTTTATACATTTTGCGGTTTCACCCTCCTTATATAAATCTTCTTTTTGCCGATTGTTATTTCGTCATTGTTTTTAAGCTTTTTTTCAGTTATCTTTTCACCGTTTACATACGTTCCGGAAGTGGAGTCAAGGTCTTTTATTGTCCAGATTCCGTTGTCAAGAGTCAGCAGGGCATGATACCTTGAAACTGACATATCCGGAAACCGCAAATCAGCTGAAATATGCCTGCCCATCAGCACTTCCTGTGAATTAAGTGTGAAAGTAAAGCTTTCGGCGGCATCAGTCAGAATCATGTGACGTGCCGCTTTGCCCCACTGCGCCTGAACAGTCTTTTTCTCCTTTGTGCAGAAAGCAATTATAACAAGCGCACATACATCTATAATTATCAGTGCCGACGCAGCAATTATATCTGTGAACTGTGAAAGCCGTCCCGCCAGTTCACTCATAAACTCGGTAAATCCGTCCATTAAAGTGTCACCCTTTCTATTGTTTGCAGTCTTATCTTTACATTATAATACATTTTAAAGAATTTATCAAGATGCAGGGTAAAACAAAACATATAAATCAATTCAATTGATGTTTGTTATTGACATATAGATAAAAAATAATTATAATTAATATGTCGAATTTTTTACATTGAAAGACAGGAAAGAATATGGACAGTTTAAAAAAGTTTTTCAACAGTTATTTTTCAATTCACGGAGATACAGCATCACAGGACGAAATATACAACCGCCTTGTAAACAGCGCCGCAATCCGCGGGACTAATATGTGCGTACTCATGCTTGCGATACTGATTGCTTCAATCGGTCTTAACATGAACTCAACTGCGGTTATAATCGGAGCAATGCTGATATCGCCGCTGATGGGAAGTATTATGGCGGTTTCTTACGGTATTGCGTCAGGTGACCTGAATATTGTAAAAAGATATTCAGTCGGGTTTCTGTTTCAGATAAACATAAGCCTGCTGACGTCGTTTATATATTTCAGTATTACCCCGATAAGCAATTCCACTTCCGAACTGCTTGCAAGGACTTCTCCGACTATATGGGACGTGCTTATTGCTATTTTTGGCGGCTTAGCCGGAATAATCGGCATGACACGAAAGGAAAAATCCAATATAATCCCCGGAGTTGCTATAGCAACAGCTCTTATGCCGCCTCTGTGTACTGCCGGATACGGTCTTGCTACACATCAGTGGAGGTACTTTTTCGGTGCATTTTACCTGTTTATCCTCAACAGCTATTTTATTTGTATGTCCTCGATTTTTGTGCTGCTGCTTATCAATGTGTCCAAACATACAATTAAAAGCGGCATTTCCCGTAAAACTGTACTGCGCAAAACCGCAGTTTCAACCATACTTCTTATAATTCCAAGTGTGCTGGTAAGTATAAATATGGTGAAAGAATCCAACATAACCGGATTTGAAGAGAAAGCTTCTATAGAACTTCAGACTATCGGCGAAGAGGCGCAGGTACTGTTTCCGGAAATTACGGATATTTCAGTAGGGGACACGCTTTCCTATTCTGATGATGAAGTGAACTCGCAGGTGAAGGTTACTGTTACGGTTGATGAAAAAATGGACAATACAGATCAGGAAAGACTGAAAAAATGGCTTAAAATGCACTATGAATCTGCCGCGGAAATTGATATTGTTCTGGAAAATCAATGATGACAAAGCCGTACAAAGTCAGATTTTGTACGGCTGAATTTTCTGTGAATGACAGGAAAAAAATTAATTTTCCTGTAAACCTTGCAAAAAAGGACAAAATACGCTATAATAAGTTGCAGGCAACTTATTAAATTTGTTTAAATGCCCTTGCAGATACGCAAATCAGAGATTTGCTCCCTGCATATCGGGCGATTATGTCAGAAAATCTTCGATTTTCTGACATAATAAAGTGTATCATTATAAATAAATGATAAAATACTGTCGCAAATTCAGAGCATATTGCAAGAAAGGAGAGCATATCCGGTCTGTCCGGATATCAGTAATATATTATGGAAGAAATATTGAATGACGAAAAAGTTTATATGCCGGCAGTTGCTATGAGAGGACTTGTCTGCTTTCCGGGACTGATTATGCATTTTGATGTTGCAAGAGAAAGTTCAGTCAGGGCGGTTGAAGAATCGGTAAAAAAAGACCGTATGATTTTTCTGACTGCGCAGAAAGATGTTTATGTTGAAAATCCCAAAGAGGAAGATTTATATAAAATCGGTGTTGTTGCTGAAATAAGGCAGACTCTTAAAACACCGGACAATGTTATGAGAGTGCTTGTTGAGGGTGCTTACAGAGCGAAGATAACCGGATTTATTGAAGAGGACGGAATGATTAAGTGTGCCGTCAGAAAGCTTTCAAACTACAGCCGCTTTAAGCCAGACCCTGTTGAACAAACGGCAATAATGCGTTCAATCAAGGATACATTTGATCGTTACAGCGACCTTATGCCAAGAATGCCAAGAGAACTTGTGGCGTCTATTTTGTGTCAGGATGATCCGTATAAGCTGTTTGAAAATATAGTTTATAACATGAATTTCGAGTTTCAGGAAAAGCAGGAAATGCTTGAGGAATCTAATATAATCAGACGCCTTGGAATGCTGTACGTCAGCCTTGTACATGAGGTAAAGGTGCTGGAACTTGAAAAGCAGATACACGACGAGGTAAAGGATAATCTTGACCAGAATCAGCGTGAATACTATCTCAGAGAGCAGATGAGGGTGATTTCCTCAGAGCTTGGTGAGGACGACGGACAGGAAGAAGCGTATGATTATATTGACAGAATCAATGCTCTTCATCTTTCAGAGGAAAATACCGAAAAGCTTGTCAAGGAAGCTGAAAGACTTATGAAAATGTCATCTTCATCACAGGAGGCATTTGTCACAAGAAATTACCTTGATACCGTCCTTGATTTGCCGTGGAACAAGTCAACCAAAAGTAAGCTTGACATAAAAAAGGCTGCAAAGATTCTTGATAAAGACCATTACGGCATGAAAAAGGTCAAGGACAGAATACTTGAAAGTATTGCAGTACATGGTCTTATGCCGGAGGTAACCGGACAGATAATCTGTCTTGTAGGCCCTCCCGGAGTTGGTAAAACCTCTATCGGTCGTTCAATTGCAAAGTCACTGGGCAGAAATTATGTCAGAGTATCGCTTGGCGGCGTTCGTGACGAGTCGGATATAAGAGGACACAGAAAGACATATGTAGGCTCTATGCCCGGAAGAATCATGAACGCAATGAAAATTGCCGGAACAAACAATCCCCTTATCCTGTTTGACGAGATAGACAAAATGGGCAATGATTTCAGAGGCGACCCTGCATCTGCCATGCTGGAAGTACTTGACAGTGAACAGAATAAGGAATTCCGTGACCACTACATTGAAATACCTTTCGATTTAAGCAAGGTAATGTTCGTGACAACGGCTAATACTACAGACACTATTCCTGCGCCGCTGCTGGACAGAATGGAACTTATTGAGCTGACAAGCTACACAAGAGAAGAAAAATTCCACATTGCCAAGGAACACCTTATTCCGAAACAGATAAAAAAGCACGGTCTTAAAGGTACGCAGATAAAAATAAACGACGGAGTAATCTACGAACTTATTGATTTTTACACCAAAGAATCAGGTGTAAGAAACCTTGAAAGAGTTATAGCATCACTCTGCCGTAAGGCAGCAAAGGCAATCGTTTCCGGCGACGCTAAAAAAGTGACCTTTACTGAAAAGAATCTGAAATCCTATCTTGGCGCAAGGAAATATCTCCCTGACGAAAAGGCTGAAAATAATGAAGTGGGCGTTGTAAACGGTCTTGCATGGACGTCTGTGGGCGGTGTGCTTATGCCGCTGGAAGTGCTGGTGCTTGACGGCAAGGGAAATATTGAAAC
This sequence comes from Oscillospiraceae bacterium, assembly GCA_022788225.1. Lineage (GTDB taxonomy): Bacteria > Bacillota > Clostridia > Oscillospirales > Ruminococcaceae > Porcipelethomonas. The sequence continues at coordinate 17,729 of JALEVO010000118.1, forward strand.
TACCGGTTCCCTTGGCGATGTAATGAAAGAAAGCGCAAAAATTGCTGTAAGCTATGTAAGAAGTGTTGCAGACAAATATAACATTTCCAAAGACTTTTACAAGGAAAAGGATATCCACATTCATGCGCCGGAGGGGGCAGTTCCGAAGGACGGTCCGTCCGCCGGAGTGACTATGACAACAGCACTTGTTTCTGCTCTTTCGGGAATGCCGGTAAGGAGCGACGTTGCCATGACAGGAGAGATAACTCTCCACGGAAAAGTTCTGCCGATAGGCGGACTGCGTGAGAAAACCATGGCGGCATACAAGGCAGGACTGAAAACAGTCATTGTTCCGGAGGCCAACAGGAGTGATATTGACGAAATAGATGATGTTGTTAAGTCATCACTGGAATTTGTCTACGCTTCAGAACTTGAAACAGTCCTTGATACTGCCCTTTGCAAAGACAGCGTGACTGTAACTTCATAAAGGAGAGATAA
>JALEVO010000024.1 GCA_022788225.1 Oscillospiraceae bacterium
GCATCCCATCCACAGAAAAGTTGTAGTCTTCCACCGGTCCCGCACAGGGCCACCAGTTATCATCACCAGCCGCTTTCGGTACAGAAACCAGCGTCGTATCAATGAATCCGTCCTTGTTTCCATCAAATGCAGAGAAGTCCACCTCTGCATCCAACGCCTGATAGATCTCCTTTGCCAGACTTATTCTGCCGCTGTCGCCGTTGTATGCCGCCACAGGATTCTGTGCCGTGTAACGGAACGCACGTCCCTGCAGCTGCATCGCCCCCTTAGAAGATCTGCCATAAAACGCCGACATGCTGTCAAAAGGATAGTTCGTATCCGTTGTATCCTCCGCACCGAATGCAATCTCTTCAATTTGTTCTGCCGTCGGTGTAAATTCATATTGACAATCCGGGAAGTCCACATAGAAAATCACCAGATTCGCCTCCCCCTGTGAGGGCAGATACTTCTTCACATCATTAATCGGTGCATCAATAAAATCAGCCGTTTCGTCACTCCACTGCCAAATCCAGGCCTCATCCCCCACTATGGCGTTGCGTTTCATAATCGCCAAATCGAAGACATTTACCACGCCATCCTGATTGACATCCCCCGTCGTCAGGTAACCGCCATCGACCTGAAAGCCATCGGAACCTCCAATCCCGATATACCGGTCTGCCACATAATACGCATTTTCCTGCGTCAATCCGGATATTCCAAGCAGATGATTCTGCATCAGCACAAGATCCTCCCGTGTCAAACCGCCGTCCGCATTCAAATCCCCCATACAGCCGATATGCTGCCAATCTGCCGCCGCCTGCAGCGGCAATACAGACATGCCAACCAAAGCCACCGTCAATCCCGACAAGAGCCGATTCCAAAATTTTCCTTTCATACTTTTCAACTCCTAGCCCATTTTTCATTTTCTGCATATATTACATAAATAAATATATTACATTAATTATAGCATGGTCACATGAATATGTCAAGAAGTTTTTTCATTCACTAATTTGGTGTTGTATAATAAAACTTGACACAATCCAGAGAATTAAAGTAAGATAAAATAAAAAAGGAGAGTGTCAAAAATGGGAACAGGAAGACAGTATGATGAGGAATTTAAGAAACAGGCAATAAAGCTAGGCAAAGAAGTCGGAATTAAGGCAGCAGCTGAGGAACTGGGCATACCGAAGGGAACATTGGGAACATGGCTGAAAAAGGCAAGAGAAGGTGAAATAGATACCGGCTCGGGAACAAGGACGCCAGAGGAATCTCTTAATCTCGCAGAGCAGCTGCAGGCAGCAAACAAGCGGATAAAGGAGCTTGAAAAGTCAAATCGAGAGCTTAAAGAACTGAATGAATTTTTGGAGGAAGCTTCAGCTTTTTTCGCTGCGAGCCGTCGGAAGTCAGGAAAGAAGAACGATTAAAGTTTATTGCATTTAAGACAGATGATGGCAGAATTACAGGAAAAATCAGCTTTTATTGTAAAGCGTTTGATGTTACAAGACAAGCATTCTACGATTATCTCGAGAGAAAAAGCAAACCCTGGAAATACGAACCACTGGTTGAAGAAATGATGAAAATTCATAACGAGGACAAGTGGAACGACACATATGGCAGAGGGCGTATGTACATAGCTTTGCAGCTGAAAAGACAAGCCGGAGAGATTTCTGTTCATATACCAAGTGAAAGTACAGTCCGCAAGGTTATGGAACAGGTTGGACTTACCCATAAGCCTGACAGAAAACCGAATGGTATCACCAAAGCAGACCGTGAAGCACTCAAATCTGACGATCTTCTGAAACGTGATTTCAGTGCAGATAAGCCGCTGGAAAAGGCTGTAACAGATATTAGTGAGCTTAAAGCAAAGGATGGAAAAGTCTATGTTTCGGCAATATTCGACTGTTTTGATCTGATGCCTCTGGGACTTACAATAGAAGATAATATGAGAGCATCTCTTTGCTGTCATACAATTGAAAATGCAAGGAAATCCTATACTGGCATCAGAGGCTGCATCATACATTCTGACAGAGGGAGCCAATATACAAGTGCAGAATATCGGGAGAAATTGCAAAAATACAGGATTATTCAGAGTATGAACAGTGCAGGTGGCAGATGCCATGACAACGCCCGCTGCGAAAGTATGTGGGCAAGAATGAAAGAAGAATTATTTTACAGCAGAGGTGATAAATCCGAAAATTATACTATGGCAGAGTTAAAAACCATGATCTGTAGATATTATATGAGTTATTGGACAAACAGGCGGATATGCACTGCTAACGGTGGTCTGCCTCCGGCTGTCAAGAGAAGACTATATTATGAATGTGCAGATATTGCTGCTTAAATTTGTTCGAGAAAAATGTGTCAAGTATTATTGACAAAATCATTTCTATGAAACGCATGCTCCATAGCAAATAAATAACTTTAGCCGTCTGTTTTCATGCAGGCGGCTTTTTATCTTTTAGTGAATTTTTACTTGTAATAAGATGCAGTTAATGGTATAATATAATTATAAAATATGAATGGAGGCGCAGCAATGGGAATAATCCTTAATCCTAATAATATTGATTTTCAAAAATCTATTAATTCTGAAATTTACATCGATAAAACTGAACTTATAAAACATACTAACAAAGTCATTAATACTGAACAGCAATATATCTGTGTAAGCCGTCCAAGACGTTTCGGCAAATCAATGGCGGCAAATATGCTGACTGCCTATTACAGTCGTGGCTGCGATTCAAGGGAAATGTTCAGCAGTTATAAAATTGCTAAGGCTGATTCTTTTGAAAAACATCTTAATCAGTATAATGTTATTCATATTAATATGGTTGATTTCCTGAGTGAAGCAAGCAACATCGAGGAAATGATTGCAGAAATTCAGAAAGCAATTTTATTTGAGCTTACTAATGAATTTTCAGATGTAAGATTTTATGATGACAAAAAACTCGCACGTTCTTTAAAAGATATTTTTGCAAAACACAGTGTTCCATTTATATTTGTTATTGATGAATGGGACTGCATTTTCAGAGAACACAAAAATGATACAGATTCACAGACAAAATATCTTGACTTTTTACGTAATCTTCTTAAAAACCAGAGCTACATTGCTCTGGCATATATGACTGGTATTCTGCCGATAAAGAAATACGGCAAACATTCTGCAATCAATATGTTTACAGAAATATCTATGACAAATGCAAGAGAACTCGCTGAATTTACTGGTTTTACAGAGTCAGAAGTAAAAGAACTGTGTACACAGTATGATATGCCATTTGATGAAACCAAACGCTGGTACGACGGATATAATTTAAAAGGCATTTCGATATATAACCCTCGTTCGGTGGTTATGTCCATGACTGGTCATGATTTCGACAATTACTGGACTTCTACTGAAACCTACGAAGCGTTAAAAGTATATATTCAGATGAATTTTGACGGATTAAATAATATGATTACCAGACTTATCGCCGGTGAAAAAATAGAGATAAATCCCGCAAAATTTCAGAATGATATGACAACATTTAACAGTGCTGACGATATATTAACCTTGCTTGTACACCTCGGATACCTTACGTTTGATTTCTATACAAAACAAGTCTGGATTCCAAACAGCGAGGTTGCTCAGGAATTTATTAACTCTATAGAGGACGGCGGCTGGGAAGAAGTTATGCGTTCAATCAGGGCATCAGATGAACTTCTTTCCGCTACTCTTGACGGTGACGAAGAAAAAGTGGCAGAACTAATTGAGCAGTCCCACCAGGACAATACTTCCATTCTGAAATATAATGATGAAAATTCACTTTCCTGTGTTCTATCTCTTGCCTACTACTCCGCAAGAAAAAAATATACAATTGAACGTGAACTGCCAGCCGGAAAAGGCTTTGCAGATTTAGTATTCAAACCAAGAACCAACTGCCACTCCCCTGCCCTTATTGTTGAGCTTAAGTGTGATGGTTCGGCTGAGGGATCAATTGAACAGATAAAAAATAAGCAGTACACCGACTGCCTGAAAGATTATTCCGGTGAAATACTGCTTGTGGGTATCAATTACGATAAGGAATCAAAAAAGCATTCCTGTAAGATTGAGAGGGTAAAAAAATAATGATGTCATGTTTGCAACATTATTTCGTTTCCGTTATTTTTCCGTTAATGTTATGAAAAGGCATGTTAATAGACGAAATTCTGTGAACCGTTTAAATCTCAGAAAGTACGTAAATACGCTGTTTACAGCAATCTATATGAACATAAGAATCGATACATTTAACACTCATAACCCGAAGGTCGTTGGTTCAAATCCAGCCGCCGCAACCAATTAAAAAGTGCTATGCAATGCTTTAGGAAAAATGGCGGAATTCCCCTTGGCGATTGCATAGTACTTTTCTTATTCCACGTATCTACGGGCTTTGAGCGACTTTCTACTGAAAATTCTAATGAGGATTTTTATCACAAATCAGCTTAAATTTATGATATTTTACAGGCACTTCATAGGTTCGTGAGGTGCTTATTTTTTGTCAAAAAAACGTAAAATACAGCCACCGTACAGCTACCCGAAAAAAGATCACGCCAACACACCTTATTCGCACAATTTATAATACAAATCTTTTTAACAGTTGATCTGTATTATAAATTGTGCTCACAAGCCGTGTTGGCGTGTAATTATTGCTTCGGAATTAATTGTAGCTACATTTGCTTATCTTGTTCTTTTTGTCACTACAGGTGATTTTGTAATTCTTTAGTGCAGAGTTATCCTGAAATCAGTATTCTGAATTTATTATTCCAATATTCCAGAAAAATATCAAAAAGTTTTTTCATATTCAGATATCTGCTCTCACATATTTTATTTAGTATAAATCACCATTAAACTCTTGCCCTTTACAACATCTCGTACTTCCGCTTTCTCAAAACCAGCTTCTTTACCAAGTTCCACAAGCTCGTCAGCTTCAAATTTCTTGAAACCTTTCTCTGTAAATGATGATTCGCCGAACCATTCCTTTGTATAAATCAGATTGTAGAAGGATTTTCCCTTTTTCAATACTCTTCTGATTTCCGACAAGCCTTTTACCGTGTCACTCCAGAAATATATTGTGGGCATCTCTAAAAACCATAGTGTCTCAGATGTGCTATCAGATTTTTCGTCGGATTGTACTAAAATTTCGCAGGCATACTGGCGTATGTCAGGAAATTTTGGTGCTAAATGACGGAAAATATGCAAACAGATGAGGTGCTAAGGCTTTTCAGAGGTGCCCTTTTGACGTTTACTATACTTACTCTTTCTCAATACCATCAATCGTATAAATAAATTTGACTTTGCCGTCCATACCGTTTCCTATTCCGGAAAAACTGTTGTAAGCCTTTGAAATGTCCGACAGCTTTTTCAGTCTGTCAATCAGTTCTTTGACGTCGTTGTTGTATGCCTCGGCAATTTTGTCAATACCCTCTTTTTTGAATTTTTCCATGCCGTCCTTTAATTCCTCAGAACCGCTTTCCAGTTTTTCTGCACCGTCCGACAGCTCTGAAACGCCGTCTTTAAGCGATGCCATACCGTCCATAAGCTCACCGCTGCCGCTGTAAATTGCAGATGCACCCTCTGAAAGTTCACCGATTGAGCTGTGAAGAGTATCTGCGCCGTCCTTTAAGGCACTGCCTCCGTCTTTAAGCGCTGAAAGTCCGGATTTAAGCGAACCTGCACCGGCAGATAGCGAGTCTGCACCCTGACGGGCAGTCTGTACTCCTGATTCAAGCTTTTCAGTACCGTCTTTAAGAGCAGTATTTGCCTTTGAAAGCTCCTTTGTGCCTCCGGAAAGTTCAGATGCACCCTTATTTACCTCTGCCACTGAATTATAAAGGGTATCCGTTCCGTCGGCTATCTGAGAACTGCCGTCCTTAATACTTGCCAGTCCTGCGTCAAGCTGGTCAACACCGTCTGCAATGGCAGAAGAACCCTCTTTAAGACTGCCGATTCCGTCACTTAAAGCATTTGCTCCGCTTTCAAGCTGTGCCGCACCGTCTTTTAACTCTCCCCCGTCTTTCATTGATGCGGCTATCTGCTCCTGACCGGCAATAGTCTGTTCAAGAACGCCTATCATCTGTCCGATGCTTTCGTCCTGTGTGGTCTGGTAAACAGCTTTAAGTCCCTCAAGAACCTGCCTGTTATAGGCTATGGTTTCATCAAGTCCTGCTCCTGCCTGCTCAATACCTGACGAAAGGCTGCCAAGACCCTCTGACAGACCGTCTGCACCGTTTCCAAGCTCATCAATACCGCCCAAAGCGTTCTCCACACCTGCTTTCAGCTGCTCAGAACCGTCCTTAACTGCCCCGATACCTTCATCAAGCTTTTTCGCCGATTCGGACAAGGTTTTTGCACCGCTTTCAAGCTGTGAAGTTCCGTCAGAAAGACTCTTTGCGCCGGACTCTACTTTCTTTGAGCCGTCCAGTACTGCTGAAACACCGTCATTCAATGCTGACGCTCCATCAAGTATGGGAGAAAAACCCTCTGAGAGTTTCTTTGCGCCCTCTGCCAGTGAGTCTGAGCCGTCTTTTGCCGCACTTATTCCGCTGTAAAGCTCAGACGCACCGTCTGCAAGTGTTCCTGCACCGTCTTCAAGCTTTTCAGAACCATCTGACAGCGCCGAAGCACCGTCTTTCAGTTCAGCTGTACCGCTGTAAAGCTTATCCGCACCGTCCTGCAGTTCTGATGTACCGCTGAGGAGTGACTTCAGACCGTCATAAAGCTCTCCCGAACCGTCTGCAAGCTTTTCGGCTGCATCAGTCATTTCATCTATTTTTTCCTGCAACTCGTCAAGTGAATCGGTTTTGCTCAGGTCTAAATCTGAAAACAGTTCATTTGTAGCAACTGTGAATGAAGTGGAAATTGAAAAATCAGTTACGTCGGCAGAAAACTCAAAGTAATCCGGAATCTCAATATCAATATCCTTGTTCTTATCAAGTCCAAGACTTTGTGACAGTCCGGGAACAGCCATGCCGGCAACAACAAATCTTTCACCGTCTGAGATATACTGTCCGTTTGTGACTTCAATATTGCTGAACTTGCTGCTGTCAAGAATGGTAGCAGATATCATAAGGAACGGTACGTACATATCAGTATTTTTATCATCAAGCTTTACACTGGTTTTCTGATTGTTTGTGTAGTCATATCTTACAGTGACTCTGCCGCTTTTGCCAGCCAGCTCCTCCGGAGAGATTTCCCTGCCGTCCAGATAGTAGGTCAGCTTTACTGTAACAGGCAGTTCCTTGTCTGTCGTACCCTGATAATAAATATCCGAACCGCCTGCGTCCCACTCAATTTCACCGTCTGTTTCCGTAAAGGTTTCATAGCCCTTGACATTTTCAATACCGGAAAGCTCTGACTTATCCATTATGCCTGACAATCCGCCTGTATTATCCAGCCAGTCGCTTACAATAACATTTTTCCTGTTGCCCTGTGAATCAGCCACAACATATACTGTTTCTTCCTTTGTGACACTGCCGTTTTTCTCATCGTCTTTCTGTTCAGCAGTGGCAGTATCTTTCTGCGCCTTTGCCGCTGTTACTGCAAATACTCCTGTTGAACCGGCTGATATAAGAATTGCCATTACTGTGGCAAGAACTTTTGTTAACTTTTTCATGAAATTTTCCTCCTTTAAGACTCTTTCGGTCTGATTCCGATAGTAGTTTTGCAAATCAATCTGTCAAACAGCATAAGCATTGACGGAAGTACCAGAATTACCGTAAACATACTTACAATAGCGCCTCTGGACATGAGTATGCACAAAGATGATATCATATCCATTTCTGAATAAATTCCTACTCCGACTGTCGCTGCAAAAAATCCCAGCGCACTGACAATAATAGATTTCATTGAGGTTGAAAGCGCAATGTATACTGAATCCTTTTTGCTCTTCCCTCTCGACCTTTCTTTCTTATACCTTGTAGTCATGAGTATCGCATAGTCAACAGTTGCGCCCAGCTGAATCGTACCTATAACTATCGAGGCTATAAACGGAAGTACAGTACCCGTATACGCCGGTATACCCATATTTACAAATATTGCAAATTCTATAACTATTACAAGTATTACCGGAAGTGATACTGATTTCAGCACAAGTGCAATTAGAATAAATATAACCCCGATAGACGCAGTGCTTACCAGACCGAAATCGTGGTCCATGATTTTTATCAGGTCCTTTGTTGCAGGCGCTTCGCCGATAAGCATACCGTCATCATCATAATTCTTTATAATATTATTTATCTCTTCAATCTGGCTGTTTACTTCGTCCGACGCCGTTTTATATTCCGAACCAATCAGCATAAGCTGCCACTGGTCACTTTTCAGTATTGAATTTATGGAATCCGGAATTATCTCCTGCGGAATAGCCGAACCAATAAGGGTATCCATTCCCAGTGCAAAGCTTACGCCGTCAACATTATCTATCTCGTCAAGCATTGCATTTACTTCCTTTGATGCCATATCCGAATCAACAAGGAGCATGTGCGTTGAGTTCATATTGTACTCTTCGGAAAGCTTTGAATTTGCCACAACACTTGCTGTGTCCTCCGGAAGCATGGTGTCAAAATTGTAATAGACATCATAGTGAGTGTATCCGTAAATTGCAGGAGCAAGAGCCAGTGCAAATATCACAAGAAATATTTTTCTGTGCTCTATAATAAATGAGGCTGCCTTATCCATTGACGGAATAATATCCTTATGACGTGTTTTCTCAATTGCCCTGTCAAAGGTAAGTATAAACGACGGAAGTATTGTAACACAGCCGATAACGCCGAACACAACGCCTTTTGCCATTACAATACCAAGGTCAAGTCCCAGAGTAAAGCTCATAAAGCACATTGAAAGGAATCCGGCTATGGTGGTCAGCGAACTGCCTACTACGGAAGAGATGGTATTGGATATTGCATGACCCATTGCACGTTCCTTGTCTCCCGGAAAGCGTTTCTGATTATCCTGATAGCTGTGCCACAGGAATATTGAAAAGTCCATGGTAACTCCCAGCTGGAGTACTGCACTCAGTGCCTTGGTGATAAAGGATATCTCACCCAGAAAGAAATTTGTTCCGAGGTTATAGATAATAGCCATGCCGATACTGAGCATAAAGAAAACAGGTATCAGGAACGAATCCATTGTAACTGCCAGAACAAGGCTTACAAGCAGTACGGCGATAACAACGTACATCACCGATTCCTTGTCGGAAAGATTTTTGATATCCGTGACTACCGCTGACATTCCGCTGACGAAGCACTGTTCTCCGGCAACCTTTCTTATCTCCTCAACAGCTGACATTGTACCGTCGCCGGAAGAGGAATCGTCAAAGAATACCGCCATTAAGGTGGAATCTCCGGAATTGAAAAAGTCGTATATATCGTCCGGAAGAATCTCCTTTGGTATGCTGATATCAGCTATTGTGTCATACCATACAACATCAGCTACATGGTCTACCTCTTCAATTTTCTTTTTGGTTTCAGCAACGTCCTTATCGGACATTCCCTCAATCATTACCATGGAGAATCCGCCTTTTCCGAAATCCTCCAGAAGTATGTCCTGCCCTTTCATCGTTTCAATGTCTTTGGGCAGATATGACAAAATATCATAGTTTACTCTTGTGGTCACAAAACCGATAGCTGACGGTATAAGCAGAAGTATGCTTACAATTAAAATCAGTATTCTGTGTTTTGCTATCCACTTTCCGAATTTAACCATCATATCTCTCCTTTCAAATGTGACCATTGGTCACTTATTGCTATTATTATAATCCCCAAAAATTACAAAGTCAATAGCATTCAGCAAAAATAATGACCATTGGTCATTATTTTGTAGCATTGCACAATTGTGGTTTGTACACAATAATGACTAATGGTCATTTTGTTGAATTGACATTTTAGAAAAGTTATAATATAATTATGAAAAGGCAAAATATATAAAGGGCACCTCTAAAATAAATAAACATAGTGAACGTAAAAATCTTTTTTGCGTTCACTGTAAATACAAAGGAAGTCTTTCTATGGGAAAACTTGATGCAAACAAAAAGAAAAAGCGTGAATCACTGCTGAATACTGCTTTCAGCATATTTACTTCAAAAGGAGTGAGCCAGACATCTATATCGGAAATCGTGGAAAAAGCCGGTGTCGCAAAGGGTACGTTCTATTTATATTTCAAGGATAAATACGACATCAAAAACAAGCTGGTTGCACATAAATCGAGTCTGCTGTTTAAAAATGCAATCGAGGAACTCAGTAAACAGTCTGAACTTGAATATATGGAAAAAATAATTTTTATAATAGATAATATTATAAATCAGCTGAACGAAAACCAGTCGCTCCTTACCTTTATTTCAAAAAATCTGAGCTGGGGAATTTTCAAGAATGCACTTATTTCCTCTGACAATGAGGACGACTACAATTTCAAAAACATTTATGATGCAATGATAAGTGATTCGCCGAAAAAATTAAAAGACCCGGAAGTAATGATTTTTATGATTATAGAACTTGTAAGCTCAACAATTTATTCTTCAATTCTCTATGATGAACCTGTTTCTCTTGAAGAACTAAAGCCTTATCTTTACGATACAGTCAAAAATATTATAAGGCAGCACGAAATTGATGAGTAAGCTTAAAAATAGTATTGTTTTTAAGGCTTGCGCATGGTATAATATTAGGGCACCTCTAAAAACCACTGGCTTAAAGCCTTAGCACCTCATCTGCTTGCATATTTTCCGTCATTTTGCACCAAAATTTCTTGACATACGCCAGTATGCCTGCGAAATTTTAGTACAATCCGGGGGGCGACCTTCGCCTGACGAAAAATCTGACTGCGCATCTGAGGCACTATGGTTTTTAGAGATGCCCAACTATAGAAAGGAATGTTACTATGAAAAAAATCCCGGCAGTTTTCACAGCTGTTCTTACAGCATCAGTAATGGCTGTTTCCGCATCTTCATCAGCGCTTACCGTTCTTTCTGCTGAAAACTCAGTTTCTGAAACCGAAATATGCTACGAGTTTGAAAACGGGAAAACCGACGGCGGAAAAATAAGACAAAGCGTCATGGCTCTATTTCTGCCCGTGGTATATGAACTATCTTACAAGTGAGCAGAACAATCCTGTTGACAACCTTATTGAGATATACAACAGCGAGTACTGCATAACTCTTGACGAACTGCCTGACCTGAAATCCTATCCTATGGCGGAAGAAACCGAAGTGATAAAGGGAGATGTAAATCTGGACGGAACTGTCAGTGCCGCCGATGCTGTACTGCTTGGAAAATATCTGACAAATCAGACATCTCTTAGCACAAGACAGTCCGAAGCGGCAATGCTTACTGACGATAACGAAGTTAACGTTTTTGACATGACTGCACTGAAAAGAATACTGCTTAAAAATTAGTAATCTTAAAAAAAGTCTTGAAATAAATCGGATTTTGTTTTATAGTAGATATTAAGTTGGTTTGTATCTGGTGAAATTTTATTGTGAAAGGATTTGGATTTAATGAAAAAAATAATTTCATCTGCTCTTGCCGGTGTGCTTTCAATTCTGATGCTTACAGCCTGTGGCAGCGTACCAGAAAACACTGTCAACAGCGTTGACGATCTGGAGGGCAAGGTTATCGGAGTTCAGCTGGGAACTACAGGTGATATTTACGCTGAGGACGTCAAAGATGCAACAGTTGAAAAGTACAACAAGGGTGCAGACGCTATTCAGGCGCTGAAGCAGGGCAAGGTAGACGCTGTTATTATCGACAATGAACCTGCAAAGGTATTCGTTTCAAAGAATGAAGATTTAAAAATTCTTGACGATCCGTTTGTAGTTGAGGAATATGCTATCGCTCTCAAACAGGGTAATGACGAGCTTAAATCAAATATCAATGACGCTTTGAAAACTATAAAGGAAAACGGTACTATGGATCAAATCCTGAACAACTGGATCGGTGAGGACGCAGGCAATAATCCATACACATCTCCTGAGGACGTAAAGCGTGACAACGGAAAGATCGTTATGGCGACAAATGCTGAGTTTCCTCCGTATGAGAGTATGGAAGGCGACAAAGTCGTTGGAATCGACGCTGATATGATGCAGGCAGTATGCGATGTTCTGGGCATGGAGCTTGAAATTGAAAATATCGAGTTTGACTCCATTATTCCTGAAATCCAGTCAGGTAAAGCTGACGTTGGTGCAGCTGGCATGACCGTTACTGAGGACAGGCTTAAAAATGTTGATTTCTCTGATTCCTATGCAACAGGTACTCAGGTAATCATTGTCAGAAAAGATTAATATTAATGTTTCAATCAAAGAGGCTATCTCACGGATAGCCTTTTGTATTGTAAACTGAGAGGAGAAATTTCGTTGACTGATTTTTTACAGAAACTGCACGATACTTTTATAGACGGAGACCGCTGGACTTATCTTTTAGACGGCTTGAAAAACACGCTTATCATTACATTTTTTGCAGTTATACTGGGTATGGTGCTGGGCTTTATCGTGGCGATAATCCGCTCTACACACGACAAAACCGGAAAACTGAAAATACTTAACTTTATCTGCCGTATTTATCTTACCGTTATCAGAGGAACGCCTGTAGTCGTTCAGCTGCTTATTACGTACTTTGTAATTTTTGGCTCAGTGAGAATAAGCAAGTTGCTGGTTGCAGTACTTGCATTCGGACTTAATTCCGGTGCTTACGTGGCTGAGATAGTCCGTTCAGGAATAATGTCCATTGACAACGGACAGTTTGAAGCGGGCTCCAGTCTGGGTCTTAATTACACAAAGACTATGATTTACATTATCATTCCGCAGGCGTTCAAAAACGTTCTTCCGGCGCTTGCCAACGAGTTTATCGTACTGCTGAAAGAGACCTCAGTATCCGGCTATATCGCCCTCCCCGACCTGACTAAGGGCGGAGATATCATAAGGGCTGCCACATACGAGGCTTTTCTGCCGCTGTTTGCGGTGGCACTTATTTACCTTGTAATGGTAATGATTCTTACATGGCTTGTTTCAAAGCTTGAAAGGAGGCTGGCAAAGAATGATAGACGTTAAAGGTCTCAACAAATCCTTCGGCGAGCTTCACATTTTAAAGGATATAAACGAAACTGTAGAGCAGGGTGAAAAGGTGGTAATAATCGGACCGTCCGGTTCGGGAAAAAGCACCTTTCTGAGATGCCTTAATCTTATGGAAAGACCTACTTCGGGTGACATCTATATTGACGGCGAAAATATTACCGCCATGAAAGAAAAGGAAGTCAACCTTGTCCGTCAGAAAATGGATATGTTTTTTCAGCACTTTAATCTCTTTCCCCATCTTTCTATCAGAAGAAACATCACTCTTGCACCTGTAAAACTGAAGCTTATGACACAGGCAGACGCCGACAGAAAAGCGGACGAACTGCTTGAAAAGGTCGGACTTGCAGACAAGGCAGACGCTTATCCCAATCAGCTTTCCGGCGGACAGAAACAGCGAATAGCCATAGCAAGAGCGCTTGCCATGAATCCGGAAGTAATGCTTTTCGACGAGCCTACTTCAGCCCTTGACCCCGAAATGGTCGGAGAGGTACTCAATCTGATGAAACAGCTTGCCGATGACGGTATGACTATGGTCGTAGTAACACACGAAATGGGCTTTGCCAAAGAGGTTGCGTCGAGAGTAATGTTCATGGACGACGGTCGAATAATCGAACAGGCACCTCCGGACGAATTTTTTGCAAACCCGAAAAATCAGAGAGCAAAGGATTTTCTTTCAAAGGTGCTTTAAAAATATTCCGGTAAGGTTAAAATTTACCTTACCGGAATTTTTAGGGCATCTCTAAAAACCCCCTATACAAACAGAGAAAAATATAGTATAATAAAAACATGAAAGTACGACAGAGAAGTTTCTTCGATGAATAAAACAGAATGGACAAGATAAGTAAGATAGGCGATCCATTAGAGATGCTGAATAAAGTCATAAAGTGGGAAATGTTCCGCAACATCCTAAAAAATGCAGTAGTAAGAAAGGAAACTACCAGCAGGGGTGGACGTCCGCCATACGACGTAGTGATGATGTTCAAAATACTTGTATTACAGCGCCTGTATAATCTCTCAGATGACCAGACAGAGTATCAGATAAACGACAGACGCAGCTTTATGCGATTTTTAGGATTAGAGTTATTTGATTCTGTACCTGATGCAAAAACAATCTGGAAATTCAGGAATGACCTGTCACAAACAAATGCAATGGAAGAATTATTCTGCCTGTTTGATATAATGCTTGAAAAAGAAGGACTTATCACGCACAAAGGAACTATAGTAGAGGCAACTTTTGTTGACGTGCCACGTCAGAGAAACAGCCGTGACGAGAATCAAAAAATCAAAGACGGTGAAATTCCGGAGGATTGGAAAAAACCTGAAAATGCGCACAAGCTTGCCCAAAAGGACACGGATGCCCGATGGACAAAAAAGAATAACGAAGTACATTACGGTTATAAGAATCATGTTAAATGCGATGCTGACAGCAAATTGATAACCAATTACGGTGTAAGTGATGCAGCTTTGCACGACAGTCAACGATGTGTGGAACTTATAGAAGAAACAGACGAAGTGCTGTATGCAGACAGTGCTTATTCAGGTACGCCAATTTCCGAAAATCTCCCCGAAAACTGCGAAAATCAGATATGCGAAAAAGGCTATAGAGATCATCCGCTTACAGAAGAACAGAAGGAATCGAATCATAAAAAATCAAAAATTCGATGTCGTATTGAACACATTTTCGGATTCATGACAAACAGCATGAAAGGAATTAACATACGTAGTATCGGCATTGACAGAGCCTGGTTCAATATCGGGCTTATGAATCTTGTTTATAACATATGCAGGTACGAATTTTTAAAACGAAGTTCCGTTTAGTACGGGATAACTGCGCCCTTTTGCAGATAAAAGGGCAAAATTACAACGAAAAAACTTGCATATTCGTCGCTTTTTCAGCTTTTCAACTGAATCAGCGGCGTTTTTTATTGTTACGGTTGCCATTTCGAATTTTCACCTGGTTATTAGAGGTGCCCACAAATGTTGATTCTATTTCAACAATTTCTGAAGCTATTTTCAATAAAAAGCTTTGGGAGCTTGCTGGCGTTTATCGTGGAATCAATTTCAAAGATAATGTACAAAAAATTGATTTTACTGTTGGATTTGTTGCACTTGAGTATTTTGAAGAAAAAGAAGAAATGGATGGGGCTAAGGATTCTTCAAAGGTTTATTGGTCATCTTGTAATGATGCTGTTGCAGAAAAAATCAAAAATAATCTTAACGGCTACATTAGCAGACTTGAAGAAGAAACCACTTTCAAAGAATTTAAAAATGTTATGGAAGTAGTCCGTACTGCAATTAGCGGTGATGGCAAAGGAAAACCTCTCGTTGATGTTGAAGCCGTAAAACAAATATATGACATCATTGATTCAATGAAACCTTTACACGGAACAGGATTTGATTTATTCGGTGCTGTATACGAAATGTTTGCTTCTTCTAAAGAAAAAAAGGATTTTGGTGAGTATTTTACACGACGTCATTATACTCACATTTTCTCTAAGCTTTTATTGGAAGATGAAGATACTTACGATTCCGAAAGTGAATTTTCTATTATCGATGAAGCCGTTGCGTAAATGATACAGTGTGCTTTTCGGCACTCCGTTAAGGTGTATCAAAAAGAAAATCATTACTTGCCTTCTGACACCGAGGGGTGTGCAGAGGGTTTAATTTTTTGTCTACGATTTTTGAATAGGAAT
>JALEVO010000121.1 GCA_022788225.1 Oscillospiraceae bacterium
TAATTTCATGATATTGTAAAAAAAGACTTTACAAATCAAGTAAAATATGATACAATTATAAACGTCCATGTACGTGGTTTCAGGATTAAGCCCTTTTTGGGAGTATTACCTGCCTGTTACTACGCCATAGGATAAATAATCAAAGAGGTGAAAACAATGTTACTGAAAGAAGAAAAAACAGCTGTTATTGAAGCTAACAAGACACATGAGAATGATACTGGTTCTCCAGAGGTTCAGATTGCTATTCTCACAAAGAGAATCAATGACCTTACTGAACATCTCAAGGTTCACAAGAAGGATCATCATTCAAGAAGAGGTCTGCTTAAGATGGTAGGTCACAGACGTAACCTTCTTAACTACCTTAAGAAAAAGGATATCAACAGATACCGTGCAGTTATCGAAAAGCTTGGTATCCGTAAATAATCATGCTCTGAAAGGCAGTCGGGAGAAATCCTCTCTGCCTTTTCAAGCTATATAAATGAAATAAAAATCAATGCAGTAGTGGTAATTTTAGCATTAAACCGTAAATCTCTCCGGGGATTCAGGGTTTATTGCTAAAGCTGCTACTGATAACAGGAGGCAGTTTATGTTTGAAAATTACAAGACTTTTAAAACTACATTTGCCGGCAGAGAACTGATGGTTGAAACAGGCAAGACCTGTGAGCTTTCAAACGGTTCATGCTGGGTTCACTACGGTGAAACTGTTGTTATGGCTAACGTAACAGCAAGCCCCAAGCCGAGAGAGGGAGTTGACTTTTTCCCACTGGCAGTTGACTATGAGGAAAGACTTTATTCCGTAGGAAAGATTCCGGGTTCATTTACAAAGAGAGAAGGCAAGCCGTCTGAAAAGGCAATCCTTACTTCAAGAATGGTTGACAGACCAATCAGACCGCTTTTCCCTAAGGACATGAGAAACGATGTTTCAGTTGTAATGACTGTTCTTGCTGTTGACCCTGACTGCTCACCGGAAATCACAGGAATGATCGCAACATCAATTGCACTTTCAATTTCTGATATTCCGTGGAACGGTCCTATTGCAGGAATAAGTGTTGGTCTTGTTGACGGGGAAATCGTTCTTAACCCGACACTTGCTCAGAGAGCAAAAACAGACCTGAATCTGACAGTTGCCGGTTCTGCCGAAAAAATCGTCATGATTGAAGCAGGTGCAAATCAGGTTGAAGATGACCTTATGCTCAAAGCTATTATGACAGGTCACGAAGAAATCAAGAAAATGGTTGCTTTTATTGCCGATATTCAGTCACAGATTGGCAAGAAGAAGTTTGAATTTGAGTCACAGGAAGTTGACCACGATATGTTTGACGCAATCGAGGAATTTGCGTCTGACAGAGTGAAATTTGCTCTTGATACCAATGACAAGAATATCCGTGAAGAAAGACTCCAGCCGATTAAAGACGATATTCATGCTAAATTTGATGAAATTTATCCTGAAAAGGAAGCTATGATAGATGAGTGCATTTATAAGCTCCAGAAGAAGATTGTAAGAAACTGGCTTTATGAGGGCAAGCGTGTTGACGGCAGAGGTATTGACGAGATTAGACCTCTTGCTGCTGAAGTAGGCGTTCTGCCGAGAGTTCACGGTTCTGGTCTTTTCACAAGAGGACAGACACAGGTTCTAACAATTGCAACACTCGGTCCTGTAAGTGACGCCCAGAGAATTGACGGTCTTGACGAGGAAGAGTCAAAGAGATATATGCACCACTACAATTTCCCGTCATATTCCGTTGGTGAAACAAAGCCGAGCAGAGGTCCGGGCAGACGTGAGATAGGTCACGGCGCACTCGCTGAAAGAGCACTTGAACCGGTTATTCCGTCAGTTGAGGAGTTCCCTTATGCGTTAAGACTTGTTTCTGAGGTTCTCTCCTCAAACGGTTCAACATCACAGGGTTCAATCTGCGGTTCAACACTTGCACTTATGGACGCAGGCGTTCCTATCAAGGCACCTGTTGCCGGCATTTCATGCGGTCTTATTACCAAGCCGGACAGCGACGAGTTTATGACAATGGTGGATATTCAGGGACTTGAGGACTTCTTCGGCGATATGGACTTCAAGGTTGGCGGTACTCACAAGGGTATCACAGCTATTCAGGTTGATATCAAGGTAGACGGTCTTACTCCGGCAATCATCAAGGAGGCTTTTGAAAAGACAAGAAAAGCAAGGCTTTATATCCTTGACGAAATCATGCTGAAAGCCATTCCGCAGCCAAGAGATACTGTAAATAAGTATGCACCGAAAATGCTCCAGACTAAGATTGACGTAGAAAAAATCAGAGACGTAATCGGTCAGGGCGGTAAGGTTATTCAGAAGATAACTGCTGAATGCGACGTTAAAATTGACATCAACGAGGACGGCGGCGTATTCATTTCCGGCGTTGACTTTGACAATTGCAATAAGGCTCTTTCTATCGTTAAGACTATCGCTGACGGTCCGGAGATTGGCGGAATTTACAAGGGCAAGGTTGTAAGACTTATGTCATTTGGCGCATTCGTTGAAATTGCTCCGGGCAAGGATGGTCTTGTTCATATATCTAAGCTTGATAAGGCAAGAGTTGAAAAGGTTGAGGATGTTGTTTCAATTGGTGATGAAATTCTTGTAAAGGTAGTGGAGATCGACAAGCAGGGAAGAATAAATCTTTCCAGAAAAGACGCTCTTGCAGACCTTGAAGCTAAAAAATAATAAATTTACAGAAATGCCCTTTTAACAGGGCATTTTTTATTCAACTGTTAGTAAAATATTTACTGATTATTATTTATGTTAAAACCTGTGAATTTTATGTGAATATTGACTTGCAAAAATAATTATCACTGAAAAAAATGTTATATATTTTTTTTGCTTTTTTATTCAGAAAAAATGTGCGTGTTATTCTGCGTTAATTATAAAAGCAAAATTAAAATATATATTATATAGCAAAATATAATATACGCTAAACTTGACCTGACACCTTATGAAAAATGCAAGAAATCCACAATGGTTATATGTGCATTTTTTTGCCTTGACTTTTATTCTCTATATGGTATAATACTATATATAGTGGTTCGGACGAAGTTTGAACACTATATATTGTGTTTTGTGGTTCAGGGAGGGTTAAAATGAAAATTATAAAGAGAAGCGGAACAGAGGTTGATTTTGACGCCTCAAAGATAGATTCTGCTGTTTCCAAAGCAAATGTTGAAGCCGCTGAAAATGTCAGACTTTCTGACGAACAGATAAAAGATATTTCAGAATACATAGAAAATTTATGTGAAGAACTCGGGCGTACACTTAATGTTGAGGAGATACAGGACCTGGTAGAAAATAAGATTATGGAATACCAGGCATATGAAGTTGCAAGAAAATATATTACATACCGATACAAGAGAAGTCTTGTAAGAAAATCAAATTCAACAGATGAACAGATACTAAGCCTGATTGAATATGACAACGAAGAAGTAAAACAGGAAAACTCAAATAAAAATCCTGTTATAAACAGCGTCCAGAGAGATTATATGGCAGGAGAAGTCAGCAAGGATATCACAAAGCGTTTTCTTTTGCCGGAGGAAGTAGTAAAGGCGCATGAAGAGGGAATAATACATTTCCATGACGCTGACTACTTTGCCCAGCATATGCACAACTGCTGCCTTGTAAACCTTGAGGATATGCTCCAGAACGGCACTGTTATAAGCGAGGTTATGATTGAAAGACCAAAGAGTTTTTCAACTGCCTGCAATATTGCAACCCAGAGCATTGCGCAGATTGCAAGTTCGCAGTACGGCGGTCAGAGTATTACTCTTTCACACCTTGCTCCCTTTGTTGATGTAAGCAGACAGAAACTTAGAAAAATCGTTCGTCAGGAGTTTGAAGAAGCTGGACTTCCGCTTAGTGAAGAAAAAATAAACGAAGTCGCTGAAATGAGGGTTAAGGAAGAAATCAAACGTGGAGTCCAGATGATACAGTATCAGGTTATAACCCTGATGACTACTAACGGTCAGGCGCCTTTTGTAACTGTTTTCATGTATTTAAACGAAGTTGAAGAAGGCAGACTAAGAGATGACCTTGCACTGGTTATTGAAGAAATGCTCCGTCAGCGTATTCTCGGCGTTAAGAACGAAAGCGGCGTTTATGTAACACCGGCGTTCCCTAAGCTTATTTATGTTCTTGAAGAGGACAATATCCGTGAGGGTTCAAAGTACTGGCATATAACAAAGCTTGCAGCAGAGTGTACTGCAAAAAGAATGGTTCCGGATTATATTTCAGAGAAGAAGATGCTGGAACTTAAAGTCGATAAAAACGGTGAGGGACACTGTTATCCATGCATGGGATGCAGAAGTTTTCTTACTCCTTATGTGGATAAGGACGGCAAGCCAAAGTATTACGGACGTTTCAATCAGGGCGTTGTAACAATAAATCTTGTTGATATTGCCTGCTCGTCTGAAGGAAATATGGATAAATTCTGGAAGATTTTTGATGAACGTCTTGAACTCTGCCACAGAGCGCTTATGTGCAGACATGAAAGACTGCTGGATACTCCGTCTGATGTTGCGCCTATCCTATGGCAGTACGGAGCACTTGCAAGGCTTAAAAAGGGCGAAAGCATAAATAAGCTGCTGTATAACGGCTATTCAACCATTTCTCTCGGCTATGCCGGACTTTGTGAGTGTACACGCTATATGACAGGTAAGTCTCACACAGATCCAGAGGCTACGCCGTTTGCACTTGAAGTTATGCAGCATATGAATGACGCTTGTAAGAAATGGAGAGAGGAAAGCAATATTGATTTCAGTCTTTACGGCACTCCTCTTGAATCCACTACATATAAATTCTCAAAATGCCTGCAAAAGCGTTTTGGTATTATTCCGGGGGTAACTGACAAAAACTACATCACTAACAGCTACCATGTACACGTTACCGAAGAGATTGACGCCTTCAGCAAGCTTTCATTTGAGGCACAGTTCCAGAAGCTTTCACCGGGTGGGGCTGTAAGTTATGTTGAAGTGCCTAATATGCAGAATAATATTGATGCAGTACTTGCAGTTATGCAGCATATATATGACAACATAATGTATGCAGAACTCAATACAAAAAGTGATTATTGTCAGGACTGCGGATATGACGGTGAAATACAGATTGTGTCCGACATTCACGGAAAGCTTATATGGCAGTGTCCTAACTGCGGAAATACTGAACAGAACCGTATGAACGTTGCAAGAAGAACCTGCGGATATATCGGTACACAATACTGGAATCAGGGAAGAACACAGGAAATCAGAGAAAGAGTAATGCATTTGTAATTTTAATACAATTAACAGCTGTCGTCTAAAACGGGCGGCAGCTGAATCAATCTATGACAGGGGAGAGGCTTATGAACTATGCGGCAATAAAGAAAACGGATATTGCAAACGGAACAGGCGTGAGGGTATCGCTGTTTGTTTCCGGCTGTACTCACCATTGCAAAGGCTGTTTTAACGAGGAAACATGGGATTTCAATTACGGAAGACCGTTTACACAGGATGTACAGTCGGAAATTATTGAGGCGCTGAAACCGTCATATATTGCCGGACTGACCCTTATAGGCGGAGAGCCTCTTGAACCGTCTAATCAGCGTGGACTGATTGAGTTTGTAAGGACAGTAAAGCAACTGTATCCCGAAAAAAATATATGGTGCTACACAGGCTACACCTTTGAAAAAGACCTGCTTTCCTCGGACGGCAGAGCGCACTGTGAGGTCACTAACGAACTTTTGTCAATGCTTGATATAATAGTTGACGGTGAGTTCATACTTGAAAAAAAGAATATTACCCTTAAATTCAGAGGTTCGGAGAATCAAAGAATAATTCTTGTAAAGGAATCGCTGGAGAAAGGTGAAACTGTGCTTTCAGAACTTAATAAATAAAATTGACTACAATTTACCGGAGCTTACAATATAAGGAGTATTTATGAAAAAATCAATTATTTATATTGGTGTTTTAATAGTATGTTTTTTATTCACAGCATGCGAAAAAAATGATTCTGAATTATCAGAAAGCACTTCCAGTTCATTGAATATTGAGATTTCGTATGAAAATAAATTTTCATCTGTTGATGAACTTGCAGAATTTATAATTGAAAATAAAGATTCTCAGTTTAAATCCTTATTTACAAATCGTTCTCAGGAGTCTGTTTCTCCAAAATTAGCAGTTTATACATTAAGCAATGTACCTGAAGGCTATGAATTGAATGAAATAATACAGCACGAAAATTTTATTTCAATGAACTACCTTAATAAAACAGAATCTGAAATAACATTTGTCTGGGGATTTAACACAGATGGTGATGTATATCTGAAAAATGCCATTGATACATTTGGATTAACAGAATTTCCAAGTATGGACGAGTGTTATTATTCGGAAGCTGTAAACGATTATGGAGAACATATTTATCAGATATATTGGTCAGAAGACGGTTATTGTTTTCAGGTTAATATACCAACAAAAATATTCAACAGCTCAGATGCATTGATTCAGGATAATCATATTAATATTGACAAAACAGAATATTCATCAGACAGTACTTCATAAATTACAAAAATCCCGGTTTACAATGATAAACCGGGATTTATTTGACATCAGATAAAAAGTATTTTTTGCTGAATTATTACTCATAGCATTTGAAAACATCAGCAACCTGCTTTTCATCATTCTGCTTTGTAAACAGGCTTACAAGCGGTACAACCACAATAGAGAGAATCATTGCAATTGCTCCGGCATTAATTGGAGATGCAAGATTAAGCTTGAATGATGCGGCTGTTTTTGTAAGTTCCGGGAACAGACCGAAACCGAACAGTATCATGTGTCCCACAGTAATGCCGATACCGAGAATAAAGCTTGTCCATACAGCTGCCTTTGTGATTTTTTTGCTGAACAGTCCGAACATGAATGGTCCTAAAAATGCTCCTGCCAGTGCACCCCATGAATACGACATAAGGGTTGAGATAGACGCATTTTTGTTGAACGCAATAATAACTGAAACGAAAAGGAACGCCGCAATAAGTACCCTCATGATAATAACCTCTTTCTTTTCGCTGAGGTTTTTCATTTTTGGCTTGATAAAGTCAATGGTCAGAGTTGAACTTGAAGTAAGAACGAGTGAGGACAGGGTTGACATTGACGCTGAAAGAACAAGCACTACAACAAGTCCGATAAGGATATCCGGCAGTGCGGTGTTTAAAAGCGCCGGAATCATGGCATCAAATTCCGGTTTGCCGTTTGAAAGAGTGTTTATGAAGGTTTTGGAGGTGTCAGAACTGTCAAGAGTACAGAAAAGTCTGTCAAAACCGCCTAACAAGTATGAACCGCCTGCAACCACCAGCGCAAATAATGTGGAAATTATAGTGCCTTTCTTGATTGCATTTTCGTCTTTGATAGCATAGAATTTATGAACCATCTGCGGAAGTCCCCATGTACCCAGCGAAGTCAGTATAACAACGCCAAAGAGATTTATAGGGTCTGGTCCGAACAGGCTGTTAAGCTGATTGGTTTTTCCGTTAACTTCGATTTTCCCAAGCTTTGAAAGTGCCTCGGAAAAACCGCCCTGATGATTTACAGCGCATATAACAACCGCCGCAATACCGATAAGCATTACAATACCCTGAATAAAATCGTTGATTGCTGTTGCCGCATATCCGCCGAGGATAACGTAAATTGCTGTAATAACAGCCATGGCAATGATTATGATTTTATATGAACTGTCAGAATCAAGACTGAATGCCATATTGAAAAGTCTTGAAAGACCGTTGTAAACTGAAGCAGTATAGGGGATAAGGAAAATGAAAACTATAAGTGCCGCAGCTATTTTCAATCCCTTTGAGTCAAATCTCTTTTCAAAAAATTCCGGCATTGTCTTTGCGTTGAGGTGGTTGGACATGATTCTCGTTCTTCTTCCCAGAACCATCCATGCAAGCGCACTTCCCAAAATCGCATTTCCGATACCTATCCATGCAGCTGAAACACCGTAGCTCCAGCCGAACTGTCCGGCATAACCGATGAAAACCACGGCTGAAAAGTAAGACGTACCATAGGCAAAAGCTGTAAGCCACGAGCCGACATTTCGTCCGCCAAGTACAAAATCGCTGACGGATTTGGTTTTCCGGGAGGTGTAAATACCTATTCCCATCATGATTGCTATGTAAATCATCAGCATAGCAAGAGTAATTGATGTTGTCATTTTATAATTTTCTCCTTTAATGTTATGTGGCTTTAAATCAATAAAGCATATATATTGTATCAGTTATCTGCTGATTTGTCAAGTGTTTTTGGTGAATTTATCATTTGATGGTTGCAATTATTCCGATAAAGTGTTATAATATATAAGATAGATTGTACAAGGAGTATTTTATGAAGAACACACCCAAAGACAGTATTCAGTCTGTTCTCGGAAAAATTATTGATTTTGTCCCTGAAAGAGCAAAGGGTACTGCCCACCCCGAACATCCCGATATGATATATGAATGTGATTACGGCTACGCAAAGGGATTTATCGGCGGTGACGGCGAACCCCAGGACGTTTATGCCCTTGGTACTGTTTCAGACAGACTTGAAATCATAGCTGTGATTGAAAGACTTGATGACAGCGAAACCAAATGGGTCGGAGTTGCACCAGGTACTGTTATGTATGAACCATATATTAAAGAGCAGACGCAGTTCTGCGAAAAGTACTTTAAAAGCGTTTATCACTGTCTGTACGAAAAAACCTGCGGTTCTGTTGTTTTTACCCGTAAAAACGGAGTAAAGAAGTATCTGCTTATCAAAAATGACAGCGGGCATATCGGCTTTCCGAAAG
>JALEVO010000036.1 GCA_022788225.1 Oscillospiraceae bacterium
AGGCATCGCAGACCTCACGGTATTACAAAGGCTGACACAGCAGCACAGGACAGAGAATCTGATAAAGAGAGATTTCAGTGCAGAGAAGCCGCTGAAGAAGCTTCTGACTGATATCACCGAGGTACAGTGTTCTGACGGAAAACTCTATATTTCGCCTGTTCTTGACTGTTTCAACGGTGAAATAATTGCACTTGAAATGCGTGATAATATGAAGAAAGAACTTTGCATAGATACCATTAAACAGCTTCGTGAGAAGTACGGCAGACTCGACGGAACGATCCTGCACAGTGACAGGGGCTGCCAGTATACAAGCTATGCTTTCCGTCGTTCCCTTGTATCGGCAGGGCTTATCCAAAGCCTCAGTGGAACTGCTCATTGCTTTGATAACGCCCGTATGGAGAGCTTCTTTGCCACATTGAAAAAGGAGAAGATGTATCAGATGCCGACATACAAAATGAAGCGTGATGAAGTAAAATCCATTATCTTCAGATACATCTTCGGTTATTACAATACCCAGAGAATCAACAGCTTTAATGAAGGCGGCCTCCCACCTGTGGCACTCAGGTCTTCCAGAAAACTTTCTCATCACGCCGCCTGATATCTGACTGTTTTAGATTTTGGGTGTTTTCTGACTGCACTTTTCTTGACAATTCTAATTTTCCTGAATTCATTCAATGAAATTTCAAATCCAGGCTGCTTCATAGCCTTAAAGGATATACAAAAACCAAGGCGATTGGGTATCAGTAGTGTATATTTTGTGTTTATTAACATTGAAATATTTGACAATTATGCATAAATGTAGTATAATTATATGGAAATTTTTATATCATGATGAAATCGGAGGGATTTTTATGAAAAAAATAATATCAGCATTAACTGCACTTGTCATGACGTGCACAGTAATTTTAGGAGTGTTGCCGGTCAGTGCAGAAGAAACACAGTCCGCACAGCCATCAATTGAAAACGATATTTCCATTGAAGGTACAAACTCTTTCGGAAACCTTCTTACTGACAGTCTTGACGAAAAAATGGACGAGCAGGAGGAAAACAACGGCAGTAATGTTTTTTCAGCTGAGGTGACAGGCAATGAAGCGACTGTTTCGTTTGAAACCACTGAAAGCTGTACTCTCCTTGTAGCAGTCTATGACGAGGCAGGAGATCAGATGCTTGCGTCGGGCAGTGTGGAGGTGACTGCGGAGGAAACTGAAAAAACAGTTG
Organism: Oscillospiraceae bacterium; assembly: GCA_022788225.1. GTDB lineage: Bacteria > Bacillota > Clostridia > Oscillospirales > Ruminococcaceae > Porcipelethomonas. Next base: position 1,219 of record JALEVO010000036.1, read on the forward strand.
CAATTGAAACGGACAGCATGCCGCAGTATTTTTACCTGAGAGCGTTTCTTGTGAACACTGTCACACTGCGCCCGCTCTGCACAGTCTACGAGTCGCCGAACTACACACAGGAAATGCAGGAATTTTTCGCAAAGACTGTTGACGATTTCGACAGCGAAAAGGTACTGAACCTTGACGAGGACAAGACCAATAACTTTGCAGTTTACGCTGACGGAACAAAGGTTATACAGTCAGACGGTACTGTAAACAAGGTCGCAAAGGCGGACGAAATAAACGGAATTTACATAATTGAGAATGCAGACAGTGCGGTCATTTCGTTGTCATCCGGTGATATTTTCGCACTTGAACAGCCGGACGGCAATGTGCTTATTGTCAAGGTCGGAAATATTGAAGTAAACGGCACAGCTGTTACAATTTCTGAACAGAATACTTCTTTGGAAGAGGTTTTTGATTATGTAAAAATTGACGAAAGCCAGGGTACTGATAAAGTAAGTGTTGATAATTCGGAGCTTGAGGACGGCGTAACTTTTGAGGGACTTGTTAATGATTCCGAAACGCCACAAGCATATTCATCAAGGACTGCAAACGCTTCGGATTATGCTTATCTGCCGGCTGAACCCGAACTACAGGCGGCAGAGGTTGATACAGAATTTGGTGATTCATTGTCTTATAAAATCGCAGAAAAAAAGATTGGTAATGAAGATAAAAACATAACTGTATCAAGTAATATCGAGATTGAACTAAAAGGTTCTGTTAAGGCCTATGTTTCGTTGTCCTATTTCTATCTGGAAATGAAGGTTGATTATACTGCTCAAATATCCGCTTCAATATCAGGTAATTTAAAGGAGGCAAGTATACCTCTTGGAAAAATTGAATTTTCACCATGTCTTGGTGTGTTTATCAGGTTTAAACCGGCTATTGTTTTTGAGGCAACTGGTACAATTGAACTCAGCGGAACACTATCATCAACTATAGGATTCGGTATTTACAGTGATTCAGGGTACAAAAATCTCTCATCAACACCATCATTTGACGCAGAAGTTAAAGCAGAAGTAACAGTTTTTGTGGGACTTTCCCTTGAACCTGAACTGATAGTTCTCAGTGACAAAATAGCCGAAGCCGAAATTGAGGCTAAAATAGGTGCAGAAATCAAGGCAGAACTGCCATTAAGTAATAATTCATCATCGGGCATTACGCATACCTGTAAAAATTGTGTAGAAGGTGAAATTAACGGAAAATTAGATGTATCATTCAGTGCAAAACTTCTCAATATGAAAAATCTCACATATGAACATAATTTGATTGACTATACAATAAAAATATGTGATTTCTATTATTCTATTGATAAAAATGAATTTGGCTGGGGGACTTGCCCGTATCAAGCATATAAAGTATCTGTTTCAGTTAAAGATAAAAATGGATACGCGGTCAATGGAGCAATAATAACTTCCGATGGTGTGACATCAGAAATTCCCGAGACAACAGATAAATTTGGCAGACTTGAAATTTGGTGTTATGAGGGAAAGTGTAACATTTCTGCTTCAAAGAATGGCTTGACTTCTTCCAGAGAAATAACTGTTAATGACAATACAAAAAGCGTTATGCTTGTTCTTGGAAAAAAGTTTTCACTTTCAGGCATCTTTGCCGGTTTAGATGAAGATGTAAGTTTAATGCACTATTTCAATGACCATAAATATGCGGCTTTTAATAAGCAAATTAGCTGGTCAGCTGCAGAAGAATATTGTGAAAAATTAGGAGGTCACTTAGTCACAATTACTTCTGAAGAAGAACAGTCATTTGTAGTTTCTATTACAAATAATAGAAGTATGTGGATCGGAGGATATAGAAATCCGTCAAATGTAAGTGAATGGAAATGGGTAACTGATGAACCATGGGATTATACTAACTGGGGAGACGGAGAACCTAATGATTCAAGTAACGTAATTCCGAATGAAAATTGTATTGCAGTATGGCCTGTCGAATGGAATGATCTGAATGAAAATAGTACTGAACAGCATGGCTTTATCTGTGAATGGGATTCGGAAATGAATTCAAAAAACTCAACATATTCAGCAAATTTAAGCCAAATATCATATCTTGCCAATGAGCCGGCATTACATACAAAGAATTTCACCGACCTTTTGCCAAATGAAATCTATAACTTCTATCTGCTGAAATCTTCCGAAGAAAATCCCCTTGACAGCGATAATCTGCTTTATGCAGGTCAGGGCGTTTCTGACGAAAGCGGCAGTCTGACAGTTTCATACATTCCAAAGGCCGAATATACCAGCGCTGTGATTTACATAAACAGCATGACGAGAACCGACCTTTCCGGCGCAAAGGTGACAGTCCCTGACATTCTCTGCAACGGTGAGGAGCAGTTTGCACAGCCGGTTGTTACCCTTGACGGAAAAACGCTTGAATTTGGTATTGATTACGACATTGAAAAGGATTACAGTGCGACAAGTCCGGGAGAGTATGAACTGATAATCAGCGCTATCAATGACTATACTGGCGAGGTGAGCACAGTTTATAATGTGTACTGCGAGCATAGTTTCGAGAACGGAAAATGCACGATTTGCGGTTCGCTGGAAACCGACAAAGGCGATGTGAACGGAGACGGCGTGACCGGTATTGCGGATATTGTTGCTCTGCAGAAGTACATTGTCAGACTGAAAACAGATGTTGCCGGAAATGCAGATGTCAATGGTGACGGTGTTGTGAATGTGTTTGATGATGTGATTCTGAAACGTATGGTGCTTTAATAATAAACTGAATATAATAGCGAACAGACCGGAGTAATGCCGGTCTGTTTTTGTAAGTAATAGAAGCATTGGTAAAAATCAGTAGCAGGAAATATTCTCGGTTCTCGAATTGGCTATAATTCCATTTATAAAAATATAAGACGTTATGAAACTTAAACAGATAATTTCGCTGGTTGTATCAGCAGTGACACTGCTGACATGTATGCCTGTGTAAGTACTGGCAGTGCAGACAACCACAGAAACCGAACTGTCAGAAACCGGTTCAATTGAAAATGATCTGTCCATTGAGGGCAGCTGTTCTTTAGGAAATCTGATTGCAGAAGAACTTAACGGAGAATATTCCGAACAGCTTGAAGCAAACAGTTCCGGAGTCTACTCAATTGAGGTTACAGGCACCAATGCAGCTGTAACATTTGAAACAGATCGTGACTGTACTTGTTGCAGCAGTCTACGATTAAAATGGAGAGCAGAAGCTTGCATTTACTGGAGAAATCGAGGAGAAAATCAGTTTGGGTTCATATGATATAATATAACTGTCACCTGCGACGGTTTTTCAAAGAGCCTTACGACCCGACAACACCTACATAACCTGTTACTACTACCTACTGAACCAGTTGAAAATACGCCTATGGTGTAGTAAAAGTTGTTCTTGGGGAGGAGTACAGCAGAGCAATAACGGAAGATGGAAGATTTGCTGGGAAGTTATAATCTGCTGTACATAGACCAGTATACCGCTGACGCCGACTGAAATATTGCTGCTTCATATATTATGAAAGAAGAATATGAAGACGCAATAATATTCCTTGTAAGAATGTCAGAAATTCAGCTTACAGCCGATAACACAGAAATTACAGCGGACGACCTCGTTTGCACAGGAGAAAGTCAGGTTGTAAGACCAGTTGTGATTTATGACGGCAGGGAACTTGTTCCGGGTACTGATTACGATGTCGAAGGAGATTTAAGCGCAGTTTCTGCAGGGGAGTATACAGCTGTTATCGTAGGCAAGGGAAACTATGCCGGAGAGGTTGAGTTTACTTATAACGTCACTGGTGAAGAGGAGTGTCTGCACGAGTTCATTGACGGCGTGTGCATTATCTGCGGTGAAACGGTGTTGTCAACTTGTATGATGCGGTTGAAGTCGCAAGAACGCTTTTTCCGTAATTTGTTATCAGCATTTTACTGCCTCAATTTGATTGGGGCGGTTAGTTTTTCACTCAAACAATTATTTCATAGAGCTTTCCGTTAGAACACTGTACCTCGGTGATATCAATCAGGAGCTTCTTCAGCGGCTTATCTGCACTGAAATCTCTCTTTATCAGATTCTCTCTGTCCTGTGCTGCTGTGTCAGCCATTGTAATACCGTGAGGTCTGCGATGCTTGTGGATAAGTCCTGCTTCGCTCATAGTTCTGTATACAGTCCGGAGACTTACATGAGTTCCACGCTGCGATAATGCTGTCTGCATTCTTCTGACACCGTAATTCCTGTTATCAGGATGCTCTGATAATATACCCTGTATTTTGACCAGAAGAAGCTGTCGTGCACCGGGTTTGCCCTGATTTCT
>JALEVO010000051.1 GCA_022788225.1 Oscillospiraceae bacterium
TATAAATTATTTAATATAAGTTTTATAATAAAAGGAAACAGTCATCAATTACCAAGCAAAAAAAGTAATCATGACTGTTTCTCTTCAGTATTCATATCATTATCACTAAATCATAATCTTAAAAGCTTTGCATCAAAAAAATGCACCTAAACTACAGATAACTTTATTCGATCTTTTCAAATACCCATGTCTGACAGTTATTCCCATTCAATATCCATTCCTGATCGTTACCGCCGTTAGAGGTCGAAGCATCTGCTATCTCAACGCATGATTTTCCGTTTGAAACTTTTGTTTTTATAATATATCCTGCGCCGCATCATTCTATCTGGAATTGCTGCGGATCATCTCCTGTGTAATTATATATCTGCACGTTTGTACCATTGTTCTTGCTGCCATTCAGAACATCCAGAGCAAGAGAATTTCCTCCTCCAACAGCCGATATAATACAATAGCAGCCGTTTCCCTTGTCGACAAGTTTCCACTTATTTCTTGTCTGAATGCCGTTGCCCCACTGGTGTACATTTGTGCCGGCTTCGGCGGTTCCGCCCTTTACTTCCATGTATTTGCCGCTTCACAGATTGCGTATCCTATAGGTTGCTCCGTCCTCAAGGTTGAATTCATCTATATAGCTTTAATTCGGCTGTTCAGGCATATTCATTCCCGCACCAAGATAGTAACTGAGCATATTTGACTGAACATAACCCTTTGATGTCATATCATTTCTATATGAAGGATCCTGTGACAGCGTATTCAGACGATAATCCGTCGGAATGGTTGTTGACAGTATCACAAGACTTGCATAGCCATAACCTGTGCAGATTACCTCCTCACGCCAGTCACCAAGAATATCGCCATAAAACATGGGAGCATCCCTGTCGCTGCTGGAACATCCTGTTATCTTCCATGTGGTAGCAAGCCGGCTTACAGATTTGTCTTCATAATTCCATTTTTCAATTTTTCCGTCATTATAAGATTCTGTCAGCAGATCACCGTCCCAGTAGAGTTTCAGCGAAGGATAAGCAGTTGTATCACTGATTTTTTCACCGTCTTTAGTGTACATTCCCTGAAAAGACCATACTTCATATCCGTCATGTGTCGGATCAACATCTCCTATATCGCCTCGACCGACGTCAGCGGTACCTGATTCAGCATAATTTTTCCAGAGTATTTCACCTGTCGACGCATTATATATAAATTCAAGCAATCCGTTTGCATTGTTTTGCTGAATCGCATATCCAAGCATTTCTTTACCATTGTCATCGTTTGAAAAAGCTGTAATGTGATAACGGTCACCGTGAACCACCTCGTCCATGTGATAGCGGAGAGTACCATCGCTGTTCAGAGCAAAGCCCATATGGAGAATTTCATCCTTTCCGTCATAGTCAACATCCTCGACACGGAACTGGTGAGCTTCCGCATATCCATATTTATTTTCATATTTCCATTGCTGGACGAACTGACCGTTCTCAAAATGATATGCAACCATGTAGCTGTTGAAGGATTTATCTGCATTTCTATTCTTGAACCATGTAATAAGACTAGGAGTTTCACCATCAAGATAACCTATCCCCATCATGCAGGCCTTCGGCCCTATGTCAATGTGATCATCCGGCACAGGAGCAGACGCCTCAAGAGCACCTGTCATTCCGTTTATGACCGCAATTTCTTGACCATTTGTTTGTTTTGTTTGTGTATACTTTTCCGTCACCGATAAAATCACCCACCCATACAAAATGAATAGTTCCACCCTGATGAATCGGAATTATTTCAGCTCCCGCAACAGGATTAGCTTTCAAAGAATATTCACCATCTGCTGGTGTTTCAACACCATTGTAGATAGTAGTAACACAGTAAGTATTATTCTTTGTAAGATCAACTGTTGTATCTGTGAAATTTGTTCCTCCGGTGAGAACATCACTGTTAAGCTTGGTTGTTATACCGTCCGTAGTTCTGTAAACATTGAAGCCTATATCTGGCTCATCTGAAGCCAGAAGCCTCCAGCTTACAACATTTACGGTGACGGGGTTCTCACAGCCTTTGACATAGTAATAATGAAACGAGCTGCTGAGAAAATCAGGAACGAAATTCATTTTGGAATCCAGAGCTACATATATGGTACAGTCTTTCGCAACTTCAAACTCGGCTGTATCTGTGGTCAGTCCCTTTGCATCACACGCTGTCCTGATATATTCTATCCCAATAAGTTCAGCTGGAATTTCAGCATAAGTGGTATCACGATCACCATAAAGAAGAGATCCAATCTATAAATTACTGGATATTGACCATTTGTCTGCATGCTCGGTATCCAGACGGTCAAGATTATTTATCAGCACACCATTGAGAAGTTCCAACTTTTTCACAGCTTCCCACTTTTGGGAGTTATTACCGTTGCATTGCCACTGAATCACATTTGCGCCGCTTTCGGTTGAATCGCTGTTTACTCCTATACAGCTTCCGTCACTGCTTGCCTTGGTGGTGATAGTGTATGAACCGTCTCCATTATCAACGAACTTGAACAGTCTTGCGTCAGTACCATCATTTGTCCATATGCCGATATTTGTGCCGTTTTCAGGATTACCATAGGAAAGATCGAGGTAATATGTCTTTCCGTCACCAATCTGAGAAACAATGCGGTAGTAACCATCGCCGGCTTCCTCCAGTGACCATGTGTAGGCAGCCTTATTCTTAGATTTACCCTGCTGTACATTCGCACCGTTTTCAGCAATACCGTTCTCAACCTCAAGATAGAGACCGCTGTCTACATTACGGAATATGTACTTTGCCGATGTATCCATAACAGCGGCAGCCTTTTTTAATTCAATTTTTTTGGTAAATGGACATTCATACTTTGTGGACACATATTTCTGCATATCGCTGTCTGTAATATACTTTATTTTATTTCCGGAATT
>JALEVO010000124.1 GCA_022788225.1 Oscillospiraceae bacterium
CTGGTACAAAGGTTGATATGTATCTGCTCTGCGAGATGGACGATGTGCGTGAAGACAGTGAAGTACTTGCACTGGCAAATATGCTTGATGAAATCCAGAAATATGACTGCATCAATTTCAAGGACGTTGACCCCGAAACAACTCCTGAAATAAAGGAAGAACTTAATCCGGACGGCTATCTGCAGCTTACAAAGGGTGATATCGTTGTACGCTGCGGAAATAATCTGAAGAGAATATACGGTACATCAATGTACACCTATGATTATGATGAAAACGGCAATGCAACTGCTGAATACTTTAACGGCGAAAATTACATAACAGGTGCTATCAAGTCAGTTGTTGAGGGAAAGATTCCGTCCGTATATTTCCTGACAGGTCACGGCGAAAAGTCAATTGAAAATGACTATACAACTTTCCGCAAAAACCTCAAAAACTACAACTATGACGCAAAAGAACTTAACCTCACAACAGAAGAGGCTGTTCCTGATGACGCTGCAATTATTATAGTTGCCGCTCCCCAGACTGATATTTCAGACGCTGAAAAGGAAAAAATCGAGGACTTCATGGATAAGGGCGGAAACCTTTCACTCCTCATGTCCCCTAACGACAAGGATTTTGACTACACAAACATAGAAGATATCATGGCTCAGTATGGTATTGCAATGGACTACAACATCATTTCTGAAACTGATTCTTCACGTCATGTTGCAAACGACAACAAGCAGATAATGGTAAACCTTGTTGATGTTTCTGAAAGTGAGGACAAGAGTATTACCGACCTTACATCTGAACTTATTGAACAGGCGTCTTCCATTATTCCGTATATGCCTGCATCACGTTCATTCTATGAACTTTCAACTGTTGAAAACCGTACAGACCTTATTATCTGTCCGCTTATTGAAACATACGATTCTGCAATCGGTACTCCATACGGCGGAACAGAAGTTGACCCTGACGAAATTTCTGGTCTTCTCTATCTTGGGGCATATTCACAGGACAGAGCAAGAAATGATTCCAAGCTGGTTGTAATGGGAAATGCAGAATTTATCGATGACGAAAACGTTAAGGACGACTATGTAATTATCCCTACTATGCTTTATTCAAGAACTATTACATGGATGTACAACACCGACGTTGATATGCAGATTCCTGCAAAAACCCAGACAAGCGATTACATGGCTCTCAAGAGCAAGGAAGACACAAAGGCAATGATGGTCATTCTCAACGCTGCTCCTGTTATAATTGCTGCGGCAGGTTTGTTTGTATGGCTCAAGAGAAGAAACGCCTGAAAAATTATACTATTATAAAGGAGATCATCTGTAATGAAACGTATAAGAACTGCGCTCATTGTTATGGTCATTCTCATTGCAGCAGCTTTAGGAATTTATTTTGCTGCCGATTATTTCAGCAATAAAAACAGTGAGAAAGAAGCAGCGGAGGCTGAAAAGCTCATCATCTTTGATTTTGATGAAAACGCCTCCACAATGCTTAAAATACACAATGAAAGCGGAGATTATGAAATGCAGTACACCCAGGCTGACGGCTGGACAATGACTGGAGAAACTGATTTTGAAGTCAACTACAATACTGCAATAAATATCTGTACTGCTATGTCATCGCTGACAGCAACAAAAATTATTGAGGACAGTGACACTGCCAAATACGGCTTTGACAATTCCATAAACCTCACCGTTACTGCAAACGGAAATGACTACACTCTCTATGTCGGCGACCCAACGCCTACGAATGAAAGCTTTTATGTCATGAAAGAAGGCTCCGACAGTATTTACCTCATAGACTATTCCACAGGGTTAATTCTGTGTGCAACCAAGGACAGTCTTAAAAGCCAGTATATTGCCGACTTTAATGCCAATGAGGTTGATTACTTTGCACTCTGGAAAGGCAGTCAGACTGACGAAAACGTTGTGTTCTCCATGAACAAGGGCGATGATAAAAAGTGGCGCATGGACAAGCCATACAATGATGATTCAGTCCGCAGTTCAGATGTAAACACATTTATAAACGATGCTATCAGAGATAAGATATATAATTTTGTTGCTGAAAACTGTCCTGAATCCGATTATGAAAAATATGGCTTTGACGACCCGCAGTTTGTATTTGAGATTTCCGGAAACGGCAAGCTTATCAGGGTTATTTTCGGTGACTATACAAATAATGATACAGAGATGTATGGTCTGTTTACCGAAACAGGTCAGGTTGTAACATTCTATAAGAACACAGTAGCTGTACTGGGATATGACACATCTGACATGATGGACAAATATATCTTCTGCAAAACACTTGCAGACATAAGCTCTGTAAAAATCACAATGCCGGAGGGCAGCGCAGAGCTTGAAATAAACGAAGCTGACAGCAAGTATACATTCAATGGAAAAGATGTTGATATCTCGGACGAGGACATAAACGAGGCATATTTCAGTTTCTTTGATTCATTCAATAATGCATACTTTGAAACTGTTGACAGAGATGTACAGCCGTCCGGTGATACAGAGGTTACTGTTGAATACACCCTTTCAGACGGAACTGTTACAAAGTTTGAATATATTCCTGTCCCGGGTGAGGAATCCAACACCTACTGGACTTTGCAAGACGGAGAATATACCGGTTTTATTGTCAGAAAGAAAGTTATTGCAAATATTTCTACAACCTATGAAGCACTTGAAGATGTCATGAAATAAAGTACCATTGGAATTTAAAACAGCTCCTGCAAATATCGCAGGAGCTGTTTTTTTCAATATTACAGCGTCACCATAAAGCAGGTCACACCATTTTCATGAGTTGCCTTAATCTCTCCGCCGTGAGCCTCGACTATGGACTTTGCAATATTAAGTCCCAGTCCGCTGCCGCCGGTCTTTCTGTTTCGTGAATCGTCAAGCCTGTAGAATCTGTCAAAAATCTTTTCCAGCTTATCAGGCGCTATATAATCGCTTGTGTTGGCAACTGCAAGCCTTATCTTTCCGGTTTTCTGATTCCTTGAAAGCATAGCCTTAATCTTTCCGTTATCAGTTGAATATTTCTGGGCATTGTCAAGAAGTATATTTATCAGCTGCTTGATTTTGTCCTCGTCGCCTTTGATAAAGATTTTATCCTCGATTTCAGTTTCCAGCTGCTTGCCCTTTTCAAAAACAAGCGCTTCATACTGCAAACAGATACTTGAAAGTGTATCACTTAAATCAAACTGCGTTGCCGCAAATTTCAGTTCATTGGAATCATATTTTGCGATATAAAGCATACTGTTTACAAGCTTTGTCATTCTCTTGGTTTCTTCCTTGATATAGTTGAGCCACTTGGACTGGCTCTCCACTGTATCGTCAGCATTTGAAAGAATAACGTCAGTATTTGCAGAAATAACAGTCAGAGGAGTTTTAAGTTCGTGGGACGCATCAGCCACAAACTGCTTTTGCTGCTGCCATGCCTTGTCAACCGGCTTAATAGCCCAGTTTGCAAGCAGAACGCTTATACCAAATATAATAACAACGCCGACGCTGCCAATTATAATAAATATAAAGAGCATTCTGTTGATAGTTGAAATTTCAAGGGTTCTGTCAAGGAACAGCAGACGGCTTCCGCCGTTTATCATTCTCGGATTGTCCTTTTTCATATATCTCAGCTTGTAATCGCCGATAGTCAGCTTTCCTTTGTCGCTCTTTCCCTGAATTATAGTCTTTGCCGCAGCTTTTATTTCATCTTCGTCATCATCATCAAAATACTGATAAACAATCCTGTCAATGTCGTCCTCTTTATTGAACTGCACCATTACATACGCACGTTTTACATTTCCTCTGTACGGGTCACGGGGCATCGGAGGATGTTCAGTTGTAATACTTGTTACAGTAGTTTTCTTCTCCTCTGTATTTTCGCTGGCGTCCGGAGCAGTAGTCTGAGCCGACTTTTCAGTCTGGGGCTTTGTTGAATCACTGTTTTCATCTCCCTGACTGCTTTCCGGTTTGGAATTATTTTCCGGCGGCAGCGTATTCTGATTTGCAGGATTATCCGGACGGCTGTTCACACTGCTGTCCTTGTCGTCAGGAACACTTGAATGGCTGTCGTCGTCATCATCAGTCTCGCTGTCATTACTGTCATCATCAGGCTCAGAATCAGGAATGGAACTTTCATCAGGCGGTACCGGAGGATTGTCCCAGAATGGCCTTGTAGGTTCCTGCGGAGGTGGTTCGGGAGGAAAGTCCTGTTCTCCCGGAAACGGCCTTTTTCCGCCGTCCCAGTAATCGTCCGGATAATCTTCATAATACTCCTCATAGTAATATTCAGGATAATCCTCATAATCGTAAGCCAGATTCTGAAGACTCATAAGAGATACTTTCTGCTTGTCGGCAAAAGTCAGTGCCTGAGCAGATTCAATTTTCACCGGTTCTTTAAAGTCAACATCTTTTTCCATTAATATTGACTCCATAAGCTCATAGGAAATTTTCACCTCTGAGCTGTACATATAAGCAAATATTCCTGCAAGTACGCTGAAAAGAACGCAGATCAGAATGCTCATATTCACAATAATAAATCTTCGTCTGAGTTTTTTTATCATTTAAGATTCCTCCAGACGATACCCCACTCCCCTTACAGTTTTTATAGAAGTTCCGGAATGAATATGGCGCAGCTTTTTTCGGAGAAATGATATGTAGACCTCTACATTGTTGTATTCAGCATCGGAATCGTATCCCCATATCTTTTCAATCATCTTTTCCTTGCTGATAACCTTGTTAGGGTTATTGAGCAGATATTCCATTATGCTGAATTCCTTTAGTCCGAGATTAAGCGAATTTCCGCCGCAGGAAAGTTCATAGGTCTGAAGATTCAGGGTTATGTCCGAAAAGCTTAGAGTATTATCGTTTATCGCATGGTCAGTTCTTATTGAAAGGGATCTTAATTCTTGCAAGAAGTTCCTCCATGGCAAACGGTTTTGTAAGATAGTCGTCAGCGCCTGAATCAAGTCCCTTTACCTTGTCGGAAATCTCGTCTTTTGCAGTGAGCAGCAGAACAGGACAGGATATCCCGTTCTTTCTTATACTGCGAAGTATATCCAGACCGTTCATACCGGGAAGCATGATATCTAATAAAATAAGATCATAAATACCTGTCATTGCATTGTCATAACCGCTTTCGCCGTCATAGCAGGTGTCAACCAGATATTTATTTTTTGTCAGGATATGAGCAAGAGCCTCTGCGATTGCCTCTTCGTCCTCAACAACAAGAATCCTCATAAATTTCCCCCGAAATTATTTTCACACGAAACACTCTCCGTGCAGTATACGCCTTATCTTTTCTTATGTGAACCGGAATAACGTTTTTTTCCGTTTCCGTAACTGCCGTTTCTGTTCGGACCTTTTTTTCCTCTGCCGGAGTTTTTATCTCTGTAATTCCGGTTCTTGCCGGAAGGTTCATACAGTCGGACAGTTACCTTATTGCCGTTGATACGGCTGTTTTTCATTGAATCAATAATATATCCGCTTTCAGAATCGGGTACTTCAACAGTTGTATGCCTGTCGTGAATATCAATTTTTCCGAAGTCCTTTCCGGACATTCCCGTTGCGTCAACAAGTGCGCCGAGAATATAGTTCGGAGCAATTTTATGCATTCTTCCGATATTGATATCCACCTTGACTGTTTTTCCGTTTGTGCCCTTTCTGCTGCGTTTTTCGGTCTTATAGACCTCTGAATGCACCTCAGGAATATTTTTCAGTTCCTTTGAAATTTTCCTGCTGCAAAGTGCCCTTGCGATTTGCTCTGCTGAAATGCCTTTTTCTGAAAGCAGCTGAAAAAGTCTGTCTGTTTCGGGAACAATATCCCTCTGACAGTAATTTTCTATTCTTTCAGCAAATGCCTCAAGCTTTGAACCGATTATCTCTGCTTTATCCGGCAGCTGCTTTTCAGTTATTTCAGACTTGGTATACTTTGCAAGTGCCTTAATTGCATAGACCTGTTTTCTGCCCGAAACAAGAGTATAAGCCTTTCCGGATTTTCCGGCACGTCCCGTTCTTCCGATTCTGTGAATATAGTATTCATTATCCTGCGGAAGGTCGAAGTTGAAAACAGCGTCAACACCGCTTACGTCAATACCTCTTGCCGCAACGTCAGTCGCCACAAGAACGCTTATCCTGCCGGACTTGAAGGAGTTCATTACCGTTGTACGCTGGAGCTGTTTCATATCCCCGTGAATACCGGCAGCCTTAACGCCCTTTGACGCAAGAAATTCAGTCAGTTCATCAACCATTTTCTTGGTATTGCAGAAAACCATTGAGGATTTCGGCGCATTGTAAAGCCAGAGAACGTAGAGTGCGTCTGCCTTTTTCCCACTGCTTACAGCGTAATAGGACTGGTCAATAGCCTCAACAGTACGGCTCTTTGAAAGAGTTTTTATAACCACAGGAGATTTCTGGTAATTTTCAGTTATAGCCATAATCTCCGGCGGCATTGTTGCGGAAAAGAGTATAGTCTGACGTTCTTCCGGAACATATTGTAAAATCTCCTCAATGTCCTCACGGAAACCCATGTTGAGCATTTCATCAGCCTCGTCAAGGATAATGGTTTCAAGACCCTCAAGCTTTAAGGTCCGCCTGCGGATATGGTCCATAACACGTCCGGGAGTGCCCACAACGATGTTTGCACCTCTTTTGAGTTCTCTTATCTGTCTGTCCATGGCGGCACCGCCGTAAACTGCGGAAACCTTTACCCACGGCATAAACTTTGAAAACTTCCTTATCTCCTCCGCCGCCTGAACTGCCAGTTCTCTTGTAGGGCAGAGAATCAGCGTCTTAACACCCTCCAGACTGTCTTTTTTTATCTTTTCAACTGCCGGAATGCCAAATGCCGCTGTTTTTCCCGTACCTGTATTGGAGCGTCCGATAACGTCCTTCCCCTCTAAAATAACAGGAATACTCTTTTCCTGTATCTCTGTCATTTCCGTAAAACCAATTTGTTCTGCTGCTCTGAGCATCTCCTCAGAAAGACCGATTTCATCAAATCGCATTAAAATTTCCTTTCATTTGTCTGTACACTTCATCTTAATTGATTTATTATAACATATAATCATAAAAATGTCAAATCTCTGAATACAAAACAAGGCAGCCGTTATCCGACTGCCCTGTTTCAGTTTATATTAAGGGGGATTTTATTATAATGGCTTTAAAATGATTTATTAATAGCCCATGCCCATTCCGCCCTGAGGTGCTGCCGCAGCAGCTTCCTTTTCTGGAATATCAGCAACAAGGCTTTCTGTTGTCAGAACCATAGCTGCAACAGACGCAGCATTCTGGAGAGCTGAACGTGTAACCTTTGTCGGGTCAACGATACCTGACGGAATCATGTCAACGTATGTTTCGTTGTAAGCGTCAAAGCCGTAGCCAACCTTGCCTGAACGCTTGATAGTGTCAATGATTACGCTGCCTTCAAGACCAGCATTGAGTGCAATCTGACGAACAGGTTCTTCAAGTGCTTTAAGAATAATCTGTGCACCTGTCTTTTCGTCGCCCTCAAGTGTTGGAACGAGTTCTTCAACAGCAGGAATAGCGTTGATAAGTGCAGTACCGCCGCCTGCTACGATACCCTCTTCAACAGCTGCCTTTGTAGCTGCAAGAGCGTCTTCGATTCTCAGCTTCTTTTCCTTCATTTCGATTTCAGTAGCAGCACCAACCTTGATTACTGCAACACCGCCTGCAAGCTTTGCAAGTCTTTCCTGAAGCTTTTCCTTGTCGAAGTCGGAAGTTGTAACTTCAATCTGTGACTTGATCTGTGCAACTCTGTTCTTGATTGCGTCAGAATTGCCGCAGCCGTCAACGATAATTGTGTTTTCCTTCTGGATAACAACCTGTCTTGCACGGCCGAGCTGTTCAATTGTTGTTTCCTTGAGTTCAAGTCCAACCTCTTCGGAGATTACCTGACCGCCTGTGAGAATTGCGATATCCTGGAGCATTTCCTTGCGTCTGTCACCGAAACCAGGTGCCTTAACGCCAACACACTTGAATGTTCCTCTGAGATTGTTGAGAGTAAGTGTTGTAAGAGCCTCACCCTCAATGTCCTCAGCGATAATAACAAGCTTCTTGCCTGACTGAACAAGCTGTTCAAGCAGCGGAAGAATTTCCTGAATTGAAGATATCTTCTTGTCTGTGATGAGGATAAACGGATCATCATAAACAGCTTCCATCTTTTCAGTATCTGTAACCATGTATGGTGAAATGTAGCCTCTGTCAAACTGCATACCCTCAACAACTTCGCTGTATGTTTCAGCAGTCTTGCTTTCTTCGATTGTGATAACGCCTTCAGCTGTAACCTTTTCCATAGCGTCTGCAATCAGCTTGCCGACATTTTCATCAGCGGAAGAAACTGTTGCAACTCTTGCGATATCGTCGCTGCCTTCAATTTTCTTGGAATTGCTGATAACTGATCCCACAGCTGTTTCAACAGCCTTTGCCATACCCTTTTTAACGATCATCGGGTTTGCGCCTGCTGCAATATTCTTCATGCCCTCACGAATCATAGCCTGTGCAAGAAGAGTAGCTGTTGTTGTACCGTCACCGGCAGCGTCGTTTGTCTTTGTTGCAACTTCCTTGAGCATCTGTGCACCCATATTTTCAAAAGCGTCCTCAAGCTCGATTTCCTTTGCGATTGTAACGCCGTCGTTTGTAACCAGCGGTGCACCGAACTTCTTGTCAAGAACAACGTTTCTGCCCTTAGGTCCAAGTGTTATTTTAACTGTATCAGCAAGCTTGTCGATACCTGCCTGAAGTGATTTTCTTGCGTCTTCGCCGTATTTAATGTCCTTTGCCATAATAAATCAGACTCCTTTATATAAATGTAATTTCTTTTATTCTACAATTGCCAGAACTTCTGACTGACGGAGGATAGTATATTCAACATCGTCAACCTTAACTTCTGTACCTGCATATTTGCTCAGCAGGACCTTGTCGCCGACCTTGAGATACATCTCAACTTTTTCACCGTCAACGATTCCGCCCGGACCAACGGCAACAACTTCCGCAATCTGTGGCTTTTCTTTTGCCGCTGACGCAAGAATAAGACCGCTTTTTGTGGTTTCTTCTGCTTCCGTCATCTTAATAACAACTCTGTCTGCCAATGGTTTGATATTCATATTTATTCCTCCTGAATTATTTTAATGCAAACACTGAAATGTTTAGCATTTTAAATTTTAGCACTCAAACTCTACGAGTGCTAATTACTATTTTACCAACTTTTCCGGAAAAATCAAGTAGGTTTTGCAATTTATCATCATTTTTGTAACATTGCACAATTCTGTACAGTTATTACGAATGCAATTATGCAGTTTTAACGTATATAAAAATATTTTTTCTTCAAAAAACTTTATTAGGTATTTACAAATCAATGATAATTTGATATTATTAATTGTGTATATAAATTTGGTTTTTATTAGTACCCGAAAAATACATAAACATTTGGGAAATCAATAAATATTGTGAAAAGGGGATGATTATATGCCTGTCGAAAAAGTTCTGATCGTTGACGATGACAGAAATATATGTGACCTGCTAAGGGTCTATCTCGAAAAAGAAGGCTACAGCACTATAATTTCAAATGACGGAAACGAAGCAATGGTAAAATTCAATTCGCTTCATCCGGATATAGTTCTGCTGGACGTAATGATTCCCGGTATAGACGGCTGGCAGGTCTGCAAGGAAATCAGAAAAGTTTCAGATACTCCTATAATAATGCTGACAGCTAAAAGCGAGGTTTTTGACAAGGTTTTAGGACTTGAACTTGGTGCGGACGATTACATAGTAAAACCTTTTGATACCAAGGAAGTTCTTGCAAGAATAAAAGCGGTTTCAAGACGTTCAGGGAAAATTCCCAAGCCTGTTGTAACACAGGAAGTCAACTATGACAAGCTTTCCATTAACCTTACACGATACGTTCTGAAAGTTGCCGGAAAGGTGGTTGACGCTCCCCCGAAAGAAATCGAACTGCTTTTCTGCCTTGCTTCCAATCCCAATACCGTAATGACAAGAGATCAGCTGCTTGATCATGTATGGGGAGTTGATTATTACGGTGATTCAAGAACTATTGACGTTCACATAAAAAGGCTGAGAACAAAGCTTTTGGGAGTTTCAAAGCAATGGGCTCTGAAAACTGTATGGGGAGTAGGCTACAAATTTGAATTAAAAGAACCCCAGTAATATGTTGGTAACTGACCTGATTTTCAGAAACGGAGAAGAGCATGACTAAAAGTTTTATCCGCCATTACTTTGCAATTCTTGGAGCTATGTTTATATGTGTTCTTTTCACAGGACTTATGATTATTTTCTATACATACTTTTCACTGAAGGATACTATATGTCAGAATGTCGAAAGAAATTCCAAAGTACTTATAAATGATTTTACCAGCGAATACATAAACGGCGGCGATAATTTTGACAGAAATATTCTTGAAATACACAGTGAAAACCTGCGTATGGACATATACATATTTGATTCACAGGGAAATGAAATCATTTCAAATTCATTTGAAGATGAGTTTTATCCTCATTCGGAATGGGATTTTTCCGCCGATTTTCAGCATGAAATAAATCCTGTTACAAATATATGCCACATGGAAAAATTTTCTGTAAACTTTGAGCCCTATGATGTATATGTAGCCTGCGTCCTGCCCTATACAAGGATATCAGCTCACACGGACAGAGCAGTCAGGGCGCTTATAGTTGTGCTGATAATCACAACAGCGGTATTTACTGTGATTTTCTGGGTTTACAAATTAATTAAATATAAATTTGCATTTGACATTGCAAGGAACGAGAGAAAAAATATTCCCTGCGAAAACCTGAATATTCCTGTTCCTGAAAAGGTTATCCCGGAATATCAGCCTCTTGTTGACACTGTAAAAATTCTCCAGAAAAGGCTTGACTATAGGGAAAAGCACATGGTTGAATTTGTTTCAAATATTTCCCATGAGCTTAAAACTCCTCTTACCGTTATCAAAGGATTTCTTGGAGCAATAATTGACGGTACAATTGATTCAGAACACAGATATACATATCTTGTAAAAGTGTTTAACGAAACAAACCGTATGCAGCAGATAATAAAAAATATGCTTAATGCGTCGAGTATTGAAGCCGGAAAAATCACACTGAACATTGAACAGTTCAACATACTTGATGTCATATCGGAAATAATATTCATGTTTGAGCGGCAGATTGAGGAAAAGCATATAAAAATCATAATGATTGGTTATCCTGAAATCTTGGTTTCCGGCGACAGGATACTTCTTCATCAGGTTTTTTACAATCTTTTTGAAAACGCAGTAAAATTTGTTGATGAGGGCGGCTGTATCACTCTCAAAGCCGGCTATCACAGCAAAAATGTATGCTTTTATATAAAAAACACAGGAAACGGCATTCCGCAGAATGACCTTGAACACGTCTTTGACAGATTCTTCAAGTCTGATTATTCAAGAAGTGAAAATCCTGACGGTGCAGGACTTGGCTTGTCAATTGTCAGAAGGTTTGTAAACCAGCACCATGGTAATATTTCAATCAACAGTGAAGAGGGAAAGCTTACAGAGCTTGTGCTTACTTTTCCGCAGAACTTTGCTGTAAGGCAAGGAGCAGTAAAAAATGAACGAAAACAATGATTTTTTTGAAAATACACAACAGCCGGAAAATCTGAACAATAATCCGGAAACAGGTTTTCCGGAAACCGACCATATTCCTCCCGTACAGGAACAGCCGGTGCAGACAGATTTTTTCAGTCATGATGATTTTTCGGCACAGTTTAATGACATGAAAAGTGAAAGCAATGAAAACAAGAGCAAGTCACACATTCCGGTAATACTGCTTCTGATTCTGATTTTCATTATGATTTCCGCACTTACAGTTTACTGCATTTACACGGATATCCAGACCGGCAGTGTTAAATTCAACGAAATGAACCATGCCGGAGGAGAACAATATTCACTTGAACTTAATTCCAAGCCGGAAAGTGACAGGAATATTGAATATATTGATGAAAACGGCAGATACACCACCGAGGGACTTGCTGAATATATCAGACCGCAGGTTGTGGAGATATACGCCTACAACAGCGGACAGCCGGAAATGGTTATTGCAAGCGGTTCAGGAATTATCATTTCAGAGGACGGCTATATCGTTACCAACACTCACGTCCTTGACGGTACAATGTACGACGGGAACGGTGACCTTATTAAGGCGGACAGCTTTGCTGTAATGACTCATAACGAAAAGCAGTATGACGCACAGATTGCCGGACGTGACACCAAAACGGATATTGCAGTCATAAAAATCCAGGCGTCAGGACTCCCCTTTGCCACCTTCGGAAATTCAGACGAAACGGTTTTAGGCGAAGAGGTTGCGGCAATCGGCAATCCTGCCGGACTGACAGGCTCTATAACTGACGGTATCGTGTCAGGTCTTAACCGTAAAATAAAAGCCGATTCAACCGGCTTTGAAATGAACTGCATTCAGACAAATGCCGCAATAAGCCCCGGAAATTCCGGCGGCGCACTGGTCAATATGTACGGACAGGTTATCGGTATCACCTCTTCAAAATACGTCAATTCAAGCTATGAGGGACTTGGTTTTGCCATAACCATTAACGAAGCAAAGCCGATTATTGAAGAACTGATATCACAGGGATATGTCAGCGGAAGAATCAGAATCGGCATAACCTTCTACTCAATGGACAACGAATTTACCCTTGGCGAATTCAAGGATAAATACAACAGGGATATACCGGAAAAGCTTAAAGGTCTGTGGATAACCGATATAAGCAAGGACTGCGACATATCAGATACAGAGCTTGAAGTTGGTGATTTTATTCTTTCAATCAACGGCATAAAGGTGCACAGTTACGATGATCTCGACCTTATCCTTGACGGCAAAAAGGCAGGAGATGTTCTCAGAGCAGAGTGCGCAAGAATTGACGATGACATGAACATATCCTATTTTGAAATAGAATTTAAGCTTATGGCGGACACTTCCGGCGATTTTTAAGGAGTAAGAAATGAAATACAAAAATCCTGTTTTAAAGGGCTTTTACCCTGACCCCAGCGTTTGTGTAGCCAACGGAAAGTTTTACATGGTGTGCAGCAGCTTTCAGTATTTTCCGGGAGTACCCCTTTTTGAGAGCAGCAACCTTGTAAACTGGACACAGATTGGCCATGTTCTGACAAGAAAAAGTCAGATAATGCTTGAAAAAATAAACAGCAGCGGCGGAGTTTTTGCGCCGACAATACGCTTTAACGACGGACGCTTTTACATGGTCACCACTAACGATACCACTCATCAGAATTTTTATGTTTATACTGATGATATTTACGGAGAGTGGTCAGAACCGGTTTACGTTGCCCAGGACGGCATTGACCCCTCCCTTTATTTTGAGGACGGAAAGGCATATTTCATGAGCAACGGCACAGCAGACAACGGTGAAAACGGTGTTGTGCAGTGTGAGATAAACATTGAAACAGGCGAAAAGCTTTCCGAAAGCAGGTGTATATGGCACGGCTCCGGCGGACGCTTTCTTGAAAGTCCCCACCTTTACAAAATAAACGGCGTTTACTATCTTATGGCTGCCGAGGGCGGCACGGAATACGGTCACATGATAACCTATGCAAGGAGCAGCAGCGTGTGGGGTGAATTTGAAAACTATCCCCGCAATCCGGTGCTGACAAACCGCAACAAAGCCCCTTACATAATTCAGGGTATCGGTCACGGTGATCTGATTCAGGACAATAACGGCGAATGGCACATTCTTAGCCTTGGTTTCAGGCAAATGGATCTGTGGATGCCTTATCACAATCTTGGCAGAGAGGTTTTTCTCACTCCTGTTAAATTCCATGAGGACGGCTGGTTTACTGCCGGAAATGACGGTACTGCTGACGAAAGCTATGAAATTGACGGTGACTTTGAACAGACTGTGAAAAACATATACACCTTTGAAAATACTGACTGGAACAAGGAATGGTGTTATCTCCGCCACCCTCACACGGAAAATTACGAACTTTATGACGACAGGGCAGTCCTCCACGGAACTGATATAACCCTTGACGAAACCGATTCCCCCACTTTTATCGGTATAAGACAGATGGATTTCTGCACTGAAATATCGTGCAGTCTGAAAATTGACGGCGGTGAAGCAGGTATTACTGCATATATGTGCGAATCGGAACACTACGAGGTGTGTCTGCGAAAAGAAAACGGCAGGACTGAAGCGGCTCTTCGGCTGAACATCGGAGGTATAAAGCACATTCAGAATACACTGACCATTGACGCTGACAATGCTGTATTAATCATCAGAGCCGACAGATATAACTACAATTTCTTTGTAAAGACCCAAAGCGGTGAACACTATCTCGGCAGTGGTGTAGGAAAGTATCTCACAAGCGAAGTTTCCGGCGGATTTACAGGTGTTGTGCTGGGACTTTATGCTGTGGGGGATAATACGGCGGAATTCAGTGAATTTAAGTGTGAGTATAAATAAAACGGTTGACAAATCTATAAAAATGCTGTATAATATTATTGTAATTTGATATTGTTAATCTTCGGAATGAAAGGGGAGCACCACCACGGGTGCTGCCCTTTTTGTGCTTTTTTGAAGAAAAAGGAGGCTTGAAATGAAAATAAACGGTAAAGAAATTGCTTTTGAAAAAGAGATAACTCTTGACATCCTTATGGAAAAACAGGGCTTTGACATAAAGAAAATTGCTGTTATGAAAAACGGTGAAATAGTACCAAAGGCTGAATTTGCCCAAACTCTTATTGGAGCAGAGGACAGTCTTGAAGTCGTAAGCTTCGTTGGGGGAGGCTGATTTGAAAATACAACTTAACGGAAAAACAGTGGAAACAGACTGCAAAACCCTCTTTGAACTGCGTGACCGTCACTTTTCGCCGGACTGCATTGCAATAAGCAATGGCTTTCAGACTTCACAGGATATGCCCCTGAGCGAGGGAGACAGCGTAAGCATTATCAAAAAAGGCGTTATGCCCTCCCGTGACGAACTTGAAAGCATGATGGCGGCAAGGCATACACCGGCTGTGCATGAGAGAGTCAAGAAAGCAAGGGTGGCTGTGTGCGGTCTGGGAGGACTTGGCTCGAATATTGCGGTTATGCTTGCAAGAACAGGGGTCGGGTTCTTAAAGCTGATTGATTTTGATATTGTTGAACCCAGCAATCTAAACCGCCAGAATTACTATGTAAAGCATCTCGGAATGTTCAAGTCCGACGCACTTTGTCAGCAGATTGGGGAGATAAATCCCTTTATTGAAGCTTGCGGTGTGACTGCAAAAATCACCCGTGAAAACGCTAAGGAACTGTTAAACGACTGCGATATAATCTGCGAGGCGTTTGATGATCCGGCGGCAAAGGCAATGCTTACAGAAACTGTTCTGTCGGAAATGCCGGAAAAAAAACTGGTCTGCGGTTCGGGCATGGCAGGGTTTGACAGTGCAAATAGTATTCAGACACGGCATATATTTAAAAATCTGTATATGTGCGGCGACAGTGAAAGCGAGGCTAAACCGGGAAACGGTCTTATGGCGCCGAGAGTTTCAGTATGTGCCGGACATCAGGCAAATATGATTTTAAGGCTTATAATGGGTATTGATGAGCCGTAAAAAGGAGAAATGGAAAATGAATAATGACAAGCTTGTTATCGGAGGACACGAGTTCAACTCACGTTTTATTTTAGGCTCCGGTAAATTTTCAATGGATATGACTAAGACTGTAATCGAAAACGCAGGTGTCGAAATGGCAACTATTGCTGTAAGACGTGCGGATTCGGGCAGCAGTGACAGTATTATAGATTACATTCCGGAGGGTATTACTTTACTGCCGAACACAAGCGGTGCAAGAACCGCAGAGGAGGCTCTTAAAATTGCAAGGCTTGCAAGAGAGCTTGGCTGCGGTGACTTTGTAAAAGTGGAGGTTATCAGAGATACCAAATATCTTCTGCCGGACAACTACGAAACGGTAAGGGCAACTGAAATGCTGGCAAAGGACGGCTTTATCGTAATGCCGTATATGTACCCTGACCTCAATGCCGCAAGAGCACTGGTAAACGCCGGAGCAGCTGCGGTAATGCCCCTTGCGTCGCCAATCGGCAGCAACAAGGGACTTGCAACGAAAGATTTCATAAAGATACTCGTTGATGAAATCGACCTGCCGATAATCGTTGACGCAGGTATCGGCAGACCGTCACAGGCGTGCGAAGCAATGGAAATGGGCTGTGCCGCTGTTATGGCTAATACTGCTATTGCCACTGCTGGAAATGTTGCGCTTATGGCTTCCGCATTCAAATCGGCAATTGAAGCAGGAAGAGCCGCTTACCTTGCAGGCATGGGACGTGTTCTTGAACACAGGGCAGAGGCTTCAAGTCCGCTGACAGGTTTTCTGGAGGACTAAGCCATGATAAAAATTCGTGAAACAAATCATATGGAATACATGGACGGTATGGAACAGCTTGACCATACCCTCATGAACAAGGTTCTGAAAATGACGGAGGAATATGATTACAGCAGGTATACCGCCGTTGACGTGAGAAACGTTCTTAACAAGGATAGTCTTGATACTTACGATTTAGCGGTACTGCTTTCCCCGGCGGCACAGCCTATGCTTGAAAAAATGGCGCAGAAAGCAAAGCTTGAAACTGCAAAGCATTTCGGCAATACTGTCTGTATGTTCACACCTCTTTATATTGCCAACTACTGCGAAAATTACTGCGTTTACTGCGGTTTCAACTGCTCCAACAAAATCCACAGAGGAAAGCTGACCATGGAGGAAATAGAAGCGGAATACAAGACAATTGCCGCAACCGGATTGCGTGAGATTCTTCTGCTGACAGGCGAGTCCAAAACCGCTTCACCTGTTGAATACATTACCGACGCTGTAAGGCTTGCGAAGAAATACTTTTCCACAATCGGCATTGAGGTTTACCCAATGAACTCCGACGAGTACGCCATGATAAAGGAGGCTGGCGCTGACTTTGTAAGCGTTTATCAGGAGACTTACAATCCGGTTAAATATGAGGAAGTACATCTGCGAGGACCCAAGAGAGTTTTCCCTTACCGTTTTAACGCACAGGAACGTGCGCTGATGGGCGGAATGAGGGGTGTTGCGTTTGGTTCACTGCTTGGACTTAGCGATTTCAGAAAAGACGCCTACGCTGCAGGACTTCACGCTTTCTTCATTCAGCAGAAATACCCGTGGGCGGAAATCTCCTATTCACTTCCACGTCTGCGCCCGTATATCAACAACGCTGAAAACAATCCAAACGACGTACACGAAACACAGCTTTTGCAGGTCATGCTTGCTTACAGGCTTTTCATGCCTTATGCAGGAATCACAATTTCCACCCGTGAACGTGCCGGATTCAGGGACAATGTTGTTGGACTTGCCGCTACAAAAATTTCAGCCGGAGTAAAAGTCGGAATAGGCGGTCACGGTGACAACGAGCAGAAGGGTGACGAGCAGTTTGAGATATCCGACCCGAGAAGTGTTGACGAGGTGAGAAACTCTCTTTTTGAAAAGGGTTTACAGCCTGTCTTCACCGACTATGTAAGGGTGTAAGCATGGTTATAGCCGTTACAAACAGAAAGCTCTGCAATGACTGCTTTGCGGAGCGGGTACAGAAAATTCTTTCCGCAGAACCGTTTTTAGTGATACTCCGTGAAAAGGATCTGTCCGACAGCGAATACGAACAGCTTGCCGGAGAAATCATATCCGGAAACGATAAATACAAGGGTATCCTTTCCCTTAACCGTCCCGGAATCGCCGCAAAACTGGGAGTTGAAAACGTTCACCTTACCATACACGATTTAAGGGAAAACGGCAGACCGGAGGGGATAAAGCGTGTGGGAGCGTCAGTCCATTCCGCTGACGAGGCGAAAGAAGCGCAAAGCCTTGGGGCAGATTATCTCATTGCCGGACATATTTTTGCTACCGACTGCAAAAAAGGCGTACCGCCCAGAGGAATTGATTTTCTTAGGGAGGTTGTCGGTTCGGTTGAAATACCCGTTTTTGCAATCGGCGGAATATGTGAAGAAAATTTCCGTGAGCCACTTGAAAATGGTGCAAAGGGCGTTTGCCTGATGTCGGAGTTTATGACGTGTGACAAACCAGATGAAAGAGTAAAACTGTATAAATAAAAATTTCGCCGGTCAGAAGACCGGCGATTCAGTTTGTCGAAAAAGTTAATTTCAAAACAATTCAGGGGACGCCCTCTCTTGCAGGGCGTCCCCTCTTGAAAATCAAAGATTTTCAATTCCCCTAACTGGGGCATGTCCCTTTTGTCAGCTTCGCTGACATTTCCCCACACTGTGGGGAATCTTCCCCTTGCGGAGCGCTTCTAAGGCAAGGAATTTCGCCCTCTGCGGAGGGCGACCAAGGGCTTTGCCCTTTGGAAACCCACTGCCTTTGAAACGGCTGGCGAAACTTTTATTTCGCCGTTCGGCGGGCATAATTCAACTTTTTCGACAGTCTGATTCGCCGGTCAGAAGACCGGCGATTTTTAATCAGTGATTCCTTAATCACTCAATTCAACAATCTCATCAAACATTTCGTCTGATTTCTGTTTCAGTTCATCAATAAGACTGCACTTGCTGTTCATAAGCTCAAAATCCGAATAAACTTCCTCTTTTGTGATTTCCTCCTGCAAAACGTCAAGCTGCTGCTGTATGTCCTCAATGGCATTTTCCAGTTCTCTGATACGGTTTCTCCTTTTGGCTTCAAGAGTTCTCTGCTCCTTTGACTTATAGGCTTTCACACTCTTTTCTGCCGCAATTTCCGCCGCTTTCTGTGTCTTTTCAGCGTCAATTCTCTGCTGTTCCTCCATACGGCGTTTCCTGTTGACTTCAAGGTAATAATCAAAACCACCCTCATACATTTCAGTGCCGTCAGTTCTGATTTCAAGCAGTCTGCCGGCAATTTTATTGAGAAGATACCGGTCATGGGAAACGAATATAACCGTTCCGTCAAACTCGTCAAGAGCCTGTTCAATAGCCTCTTTTGCGTCAAGGTCAAGATGGTTTGTAGGCTCGTCCAGTATCAGTACATTACCCTTTTCAAGCATCATAAGCGCAAAGCACACCTTTGCCCTCTCTCCGCCGCTGATAACTCCCGTTTCCTTGAAAACGTTCTCCCCTGTTATACCCACACTGCCAAGCAGTGAGCGTATGTCAAGGTCGGTCAGAATCGGATAATGACGGTGCAGTTCATCTATTACCGTGTTGAATGGGTCAAGATTTGCGCTTTCCTGTTCAAAGTAGGAAATCCTGACATTTGACGCCCAGCGTATCTTTCCCGAATGGGGCAGCATACCCTGTATAATTTTAAGCAAGGTGGATTTTCCAATGCCGTTATCGCCGATAATACCCAGTTTCTCTCCCCTTTTCACCTCAAAGCTGATATGCTCGGCAAGAGTCTTTTTTCCTGCACCACTTCCCACTGTTATATCAATATCCTTAACACTAAGGATATCAAAAGGCGGTGTTACAGTATATTCAAAATGAATATTTGCGTTATTGCTTACAGAAACCGGCTTTTCAATGATCTCCATTCTTTCAAGGGCCTTTTCACGGCTTTTTGCACTGTTGGCAGTAGACGCTCTCACCTTGTTCCGTGCAATAAAATCCTCCATTTTGGCGATTTCTTTCTGCTGTGCCTCGTACTCTTTCTGCTGACGGTTCACAGACTCCTTTTTAAGGCGGGTAAAAGCCGTATAGTTGCCCTTGTAGCGTGTAAGCATACCCCTTTCAATTTCGCAGACCGAAGTTACTATCCTGTCAAGGAAATAACGGTCGTGGGACACGATAAGCAGTGCACCCTTGTAGTCTTTCAGATAGTCTTCAAGCCAGAGGATTGTTTTAAAGTCAAGGTGGTTTGTCGGCTCGTCCAGAATAAGCAGGTTGGGTTCTTCAAGGAGCAGTTTTGCAATGGCAAGACGGGTTTTCTCCCCGCCGCTGAAACCGTGGATAGTACGGTCATATTCCTTTTCCGTAAAGCCCATACCGTTTAAGACTGTCTTGATTTTAACATCAGTTGTGTAGCCGTCATTCGCCTCATAGAAAGTCGCAAGCCTTGAATACTCCTCCGAAACCTCTTCAGAAACGTCCGCATCATTTTTCATCTGCTGTTCAAGCTGTTTCATGCGTTCGAGAGTTGCGTCAAGCTTTTTGAAAACGCTTTTCATTTCGTCGATTACAGTACTGTCCCTGTCAAGACCTGCCATCTGTTCCAGATATCCCACTGACGCTTTTGACGCAAAAGAAACTATACCGTCCTTTTCGGTTGAACGGTCGGGCAGTTCCTTTCCGGTAAGGATACGCAGAAGTGTGGTCTTGCCGCAGCCGTTTACCCCGATAAGACCTATCCTGTCCTTTTCATCTATTGTAAGGCTGACGTTTTTAAGTATCTGCTTTCCGTTATAGAATTTATTTATATTGATAAGATTTGCAAGCATTCTTATTTCTCCGTTCGTAATTATGTGCATTTATTATAGCAAAAAATCACAGGTTTTTTGCTATAATCGTCCGATTTGCAGGGAGCAAATCTTTGATTTGCGCATATGCAAGGACATAAAAATTTAATAAATGCTGTGCATTTATTATACCATAACGTGAGGATATTTGCAATAATTACCCTTTTTCATACAGCACCATTTCAAATTATTTCCCAAATTTGAATATTTTTCCAGTAAATCGAGTAAAATAGAAATATGCCTGTTTTAAACGGGCAAGCTATTGATTCCAAAAAAATCAACGGAGGCGATATTTATTTTACTTCAATATAATTTACTGGTGGGAATTATTTCTTCTGCCGCACTGGCTTTCGGCAATCTTCCTCAACAGATGCCGGAGGAACGTCCTGTTCATAATACGTCAGCTGTAGAAATTGCTGAATATGATTTAACAGCTGATACTGCGGAAGAGAATGAAACCGAAGCAGAAACTGAAGATGCGGAAGAAAGCGAAACTGAACCAACTGAATGTACTGAAGAAAGTGAAAGTGAGTCCGAAGAAGAATACGAAGAAGTATATGAACCAGAAGTCAGCGATGTATTTTCCGAAAGCTTTGACTCCTCTTTCAAGGCTTACATGGACTACAGGTGCATTACCGACACGTCATCAGTCCAGTATGATATGCAGCAGCAGGCTTACACGGATTCGAGAGGTTTCCGCAGAATAGGCGACGATTACTGCGTTGCCCTTGGCACAGGGTTTACCAGCGGCTGCGGAGAGAGGTTTGCAGTTTACCTTGACAGCGGTTATTCATTCACTGCTATCGTCTCGGACGTCAAGGCTGATGTTCATACTGATTCCACTCACTGCTATGTTCCGAGAGGAGAAAATTCCGGAAACGTCGTTGAATTTATTATCGACAGCGACTGTTCCGACAGTTCCATGCTTTCCAGCGGAAACGCCGGATATTTTGAAGATTTAAGCGGAAACATAACCGCAATAGAACCGATTTAATGCAAAGGCGTCAGCCGTTAATTATGCGGTATTGCCTTAATAAACAAGCCGGACTGTTTAATGCAGTCCGGCTTAAAGCTGTTATTTACCTCTTCTTGAACCGTTTTTTCTTTCGGTGTTGCGCTTTAATGCACAAATTTTTTCTTCGCTGTTCTGCTTAAAGCGTGTAAGCATTTCCTCAAAGCCCAGTTCTGATACCGGAGGTTTTTTCTTTGGCTCCCAGATATTCGGCTTGCGTTCGGGACGCTTTGCCGGTTTAAGCTGTTCTTCAGCGTTCTCGTTTGCCTTCTTTATGGACAGACCGATTTTTCCGTCATCACTTATTGAAAGCACCTTTACTTTAACCATCTGATTTTCTGTCAGATAGTCCTTGACATCTTTTACAAAGGTGTTGGCAATTTCGGAAATATGTACCATTCCTGTTCCGGCACCCTCAATTTCAACAAATGCACCGTACTGCGCAATTCCCTTTACTTTTCCGTCATATATTTTTCCGATTTCAAGCTGCATGGTTTATAAAATCCCCCTATTAATGATAATATTTCGGACATCAGTTCCTTGATTTGTCATAATATCTGCGTTCATCAGGATATGCATAATTCATTTTTTCAATAGCAAGTTTTTCCATATAAGCATCCATATCATCATCTTCAAGGATTCTTTGAAGTTCAACATTTTCTGCCTCAATTTCCTCAGCTTTTTTATTGATGGAATCAAGCTCCTTCTGCATTTCCGCATGGTTCGACTTCATTATAATAATAGAAACAAAACAGGCTATTACTGCTGTAATTGCTGTAACTTTAGTTATAAGACTGAACAAACCCTTGCGTTTAGGTTTTCCCGGCTTTCTTTTCAATTCTTTTCACTTTCTTTCTTTTGTTCTTTTTATGTACCTTATTATTATACAACAAATCACTCCCTACAATCAAGGGGGTTTCAGAATTTTTTTTATTGATTTTGGGTTTTTGGAGAGTTCTAACAAAAAAACCTCTGCATTTTTTATATATAAGTACAATCTTTTTATTTACAGGTCTGAAAATAAAGTATAATACTTTTTTTATAAACAAGACTATCCTCTTTATTATTGATACAGCTGCGTTTCCGACTGTGCAGAAATATATCAGAAATCCAAGCAGGTTTCCTGCACAGAAATATGCTCTGAATTCACTCCTTGCGGCAGTTATGGTAAAACACATGAGAAATATTCCGTAAAGCACAAAGAAAAGTATGTCCTCCAGAGCCACAAGCAGTTTGCCGTGAGGAAAAATAATTCTCAGTGCTCTGAATACATCATATATTATGCCAATGGGCACTCCGAATAAGCAGGACAGTACAAACAGCCTGAGCTGCTGTGATGCCGTAAAAAAGCTTTCAAGACCTTCCATAATCAAGCCCTTTCCTATTGCTCCACCAGTTAACTATTGAAAATTCATCTGAAAAGCTTTCCTAAAAACGTTGGAGAGCCTTTTTTATCCTTGTCACCGTAGTTTAAAGCCCAGATATCCCCGTCAATGGTCATGTCACCGGTTTCAACGCTCATGGAATTGATGTGCAGTTCACGTCCCTTGATAACAAGTTCCCCCATCTGCGTGTAGAGGACGATACAGCGTTCATCAAAGCTGTCAACATCAGTAACTCCGGAAATGGTGAGATTTTTTCTTCCCTCCATTATAACATTGTGCAGCGGTCTTGTGTTTTTTTCTTCACTGTTCATTTTGTAATTCTCCTTAATTTTTATTTACATTTATATATATGTACTGACTGATAAATTAAGAACTGGTTTTTTATCTTCACTTTGTCACAAAAAACGGGCGACCAATGGTCGCCCTAAAAAATCATATCTTGCCGCTCACTTTTTAATATCAAACATCATTCCCGAAAGCGGTTCTATTTTAAGTGTAATAACATTTTTCCCGTCGGTTTCCTCACTTTTCAATGTCTGCTTACGTTTTTTCACATCTCCGCCGTATTCCTCCCAGCGGCTGTGGAGCAGCAGTTCAAAGCTGCACTTTTCATCAACTTCAAAGGCTATTTCCTGTTCAAGACCGGAAAAGTTAAACGCACAGGCAATTCTGTCCTCCCCGAACGAACGCTCATACACATAAACACACTGTTCCTCTGCGTTAACGACAAGCCACTTAAATGTTTTCATGTCGTATTCGCCGGAATGAAGTGCGGCTCTTGACTGGTAAATCTCTCCCAGCTTTTTCATGTACCTGTTGAAAGCGTCGTGAATAGGATACTGGAGGATATCCCAGTCCTGACCACGGGTTTCGTCCCATTCCCTGAACTGTCCCAGCTCGTTGCCCATAAAATTCAGCTTTTTTCCGGGGTGAGTGTACATATACATATAAAGCGCTCTGCACTGCAAAAACTTCTCATCATAGTCACCGTACATCTTCTGGATTATAGTTGCCTTTCCGTGTACATTCTCATCATGTGAAAACGGAAGCAGAAACAGTTCATTATAAAAATACGCCATGGAAAATGTAAGCTTGTGGTAGTGATTATGGCGCTCCCACGGTGCAGTGCGGAAATAGTCAAGGGTATCGTTCATCCAGCCTAAGTCCCACTTATAGTCAAAGCCAAGTCCGTCATAGGCAACGGGGGCTGTGATTTTCGGGAAAGAGGTGGAGTCCTCGGCAATGAGCATGGCTGTGGGGTGACGCTGCTGAAGTCCCACGTTCATATTCTTTATAAAATCAACTGTGTGCTGGTTCACTCCTCTTGCAGGGTCGCCGCCCCAGTAAATGGCACGGCTTATAGCGTCCATTCGCAGACCGTCAAAGTGGAAAACATCAAGCCAGTAATTGGCGGCGGACTGCAAAAGACTGCGTGTCTGTCCTCTTGAATGGTTGAAATTGCAGGTGCCCCATTCGCTTACCCCAACATCTGACGGCGGATATTCATACAGATATGTACCATCATACTTTTCAAGGGCATAACCGTCAATGGCAAAGTGAACCGGAACAAAGTCCATAATTACGCCTATTCCTGCTTTGTGGCACTTGTTTACAAGGTCTTTCAGCTGTGAGGCTGTGCCGTAGCGTGAAGTGGGACTGAAAAAACCTGTGTTCTGATAGCCCCATGAGCAGTCAGCAGGGTGTTCGGACAGGGGGAGAAATTCAAGGTGGGTGATGTGATTTTCCCTTGCGTACGGAATGAGCATATCCGCAAGCTGACTGTAATTATACCAGCCGTTTGGGTCGTCTGCATTGCTTTTCCATGAGCCGAGGTGGACTTCGTAAATATTCATCGGCTCATTATAGTTCTTGGTACGGCTTTTCATCCAGCTTTCATCAGTAAAGCGGTAATCGTCAAGGTCAACTATATATGACGCAAAGTCCGGACGCAGTTCCATGCCGAAGCCGTAAGGGTCACAGTGTTCACGGCGCAGACCGTCCTTTGAATAGATAACGTATTTATACATATCGCCAAAATGGGCGTTTGAATTGCGGTAAGTCCAGACCATTCCGTCACTTTGCATATCCTCTTCATTCCAGCCGTTAAAGCTGCCTATTACCGCTATTCTT
>JALEVO010000081.1 GCA_022788225.1 Oscillospiraceae bacterium
CGTCAACTGTAATGATATCTCTCACTGTTGCCTTGTCACCCGGTTTTACAGGGTGACCATTAAGCTTGACTCTGCCCTTTGTCATAAGCTCCTCGGCTTTCCGGCGTGAGCAGTAGCCGCTGTCGGCAATAATTTTCTGAATCCTTATTTTTTCCATTTTTTACTCCTGATTAAAAAGAAAATCCTTTATTTTCTCCAGTATTGTTTTTTCACTCTTCTTTTCGTTCGCTTCGTAGTACCCGACAGTTTTCATAGCCTTTACCGGCAGACTGTCAATATATCTTCCGTCATAATAATATTTCAGCTCGCCCAGTATGTCGCCGACTGTTACCGGTGCGTACACAAAAGGGGAGAGGAAAAGCTCTGTTGTAATACGGTTTTCCGCCATTCCGTCAGTACCAAATGTTATACTGCCCTCGGCTTTGAAGGGTATCTTTTCTTCTGTTCCGCCGGCAACTTCTGTTTGAATTATCTCGTCTGATGAAAGTTCAGCGGGCTCAAGGCGTGAAAAACCGTAGTCATAAAGCTTAATGTGGTCATTCCAGTCGTCCTTGTCGTTGAGGGTAACGCATATCATGGAAACACCGTCCCGCTCACAGGCGGAAACAAGACAGCGTCCTGCCTCGTCAGTAAAGCCGGTTTTAACGCCCTTTACGCCCTCATACATATCAAGCAGCTTGTTTGTGTTCACAAGCCAGCGTTCGTATGGGGGATTGCCAAAGCATACCTTTGCTTTTTTCTGTGAACATATCTCCGCAAAATCCGGATTTTTCAAAGCCTCTCTTGCAAGGAGTGCCATGTCATGAGCGCTTGCACCGTGTCCCTCGCCCTCAAGACCGGAAGGTGTCACAAAGCAGGTTCGGGTCATGCCTATCTCTGCAGCACGTTCATTCATCATTTCTGCGAAATTTTCCAAAGTACCGCCCAGTTTTACGGCAGTCACGTTTGCGGCGTCATTTCCCGATGGCAGCAGCATACCGTAACAGAGGGCACGTTTTGTAACAACGTCGCCCTCCACAAGTCCCATAGAAGACCCCTCTACCTTTATCGCCTGACTGTCCACCACAAATTCATCGTCAAGACCGCCGCTTTCAAGGCTGAGCAGAGTTGTCATGATTTTTGTAGTACTTGCCATAGGAAGCTTTTCGGAGGAGTTTTTTTCAAAGACTATCCGTCCGGTTTTCTCCTCGATAAGAACACAGCCCTTTGCGGAAACCTCCGGCAAAGCCTGTTCAGCGTTAACATTAAAGTGTACAGCCGATACAATCATGACAGCGGCTGAAATAACCGAAAAAATTCTTTTCACTGATATCGCTCCATTCTAACAGATTTGTCCTGTTATATAGTATGAAGCAATTATCTGAAATAGGACTTATTCAGTATCTTTGTCCTTTTTGTCCTTAGTTACCATTCCGGAAATCTTGTCCACAACGTCCGGAATAAGGTTTACAATGGCGTTAGGTGTTGACGCATTGACAGACATCTGGAGGAGCTTTGTTTCTCCGTCTGAAACCACAAGAAATGCAACAGGCTGGATTGAAACCCCTGCACCGGAACCGCCGCCGAAAAGCTCCTTCGGATTTTTTGAAGGCAGATCTGAACCACCGGAGGCAAATCCGAATGAAACCTTTGAAATCGGGATAACTGTTGTTTTTTCGTCAATTTTAATTGGTTCGCCGATAATGGTGTTGACATCAACCATTTCCTTAAGCTTGTCCATGGTAATACCCATTATTCCGCCGATATGATGCTGTTCACTCATAATAAACTCCATTCCGCCTTTAAGGCATTTTTTTCGGACATAGCCTGTCCGTATGTTTAAGGCAATACTGCCGTGTATGCTTGTTCATGCCTGCGTCTGAACCTTTTGCGACTGTCTTTTCGCTTTTATATTATTTACCAGAAATGTAAAAATAAAAGCAATAACCGATAAAATTCCGGCTGACGGTGTAAATTTAACAGTAAAACTGAAATTATAAATACTTTCAGGCTTATTATAGACGCAGTTTATGCTGATATAATCCTTTTTCACTTTAAAAAAGCATGACGCAAAACTTAAAATATTGTATACAGCAATATTAGCCTTGCCGAAATTAACTGCACAGTCGCAGGCGTCAGGGGCAGAAATATCAATGTCCGCCCTGACATTTTTTATGACAATCCGCTTTGTAAAATGCTTCAGCGCTTTTCCGGAGGATTTGAGAATGTTTATGATAAAAGCAATGCGTTCATCTTTTTCTTCCGGAAAAATACTCTTTTTGTCTTTTTTCTTCTTTTTTTTGGTTTTTGTACCGGTCTGACATTCTTCCGGCTGTTCTTCTGCCTGTGCCGTGCTTTCCTCCGGCTTGTCTTTA
Organism: Oscillospiraceae bacterium; assembly: GCA_022788225.1. GTDB lineage: Bacteria > Bacillota > Clostridia > Oscillospirales > Ruminococcaceae > Porcipelethomonas. The sequence goes on from JALEVO010000081.1 coordinate 2,355, forward strand.
CCGGCTTTCAAAGTTTCTTCCGCCGCTGATTTCTTTTCCGGTTTCGGCAGGATATCCCTTCTGAAAAACAGATACTCCATATATACAGCAAACCTGTTTTCACGGCAGGAAACATAGATTCTGAAAGGGGAGTGGAGCAAAATGACAAGCAGTAATATTACTGCGCCGAGTATATACAGAAAAATCATTTTGCCTCCTTTCATAAACAATGCCGTATTTTATTCTTCGTTATTATCTTCAAGCAGCGACTGCTGTCTGTTTTCTTCCTCTCTTTCAAGAGGTGGCAGGTCATCAAGAGATGAAAGACCAAAGCTTCTGAGAAAAGTATCAGTCGTTCTGTATGCAACAGGGTGTCCGGGAACGTCAAGTCTGCTGTCCTCTTCAAGAAGTCCCTTGTCAACCAGTGTATTGATGACGGAAGAACTGTCTATACCTCTCACGCTTTCAACAAAGCCTTTTGTTACCGGCTGGTTGTAGGCAACGACTGTCAGTGCCTCCATAGCCGCCTGTGAAAGGGGAGTCTGTTTCTTGCTTTCCATTGCGGTTTTGACATATTCAGCGTATTTTTTCCGGGTACACATCTGGTATTTAGCACCCAGCTTTAAAATCTCAATGCCGCTTTCATTGTCAGTGTAACGGTCGTTGAGAGTTTTTATAAGAGATGAAAGTTCAGAACTGTTCACCCCTGCCGATTCAGCAAGACGGAACTCCTCAACCGGTTCTCCCGACGAAAAGAGTATTGCCTCAATCGCTCCGATTTTTTCATTCAGCTGCATTTTTATTCATCCTTTTAAAGAAAATTTCTGTGTTGTCGTCGCTTATCATGATTCTTCCCGACTTTGTAAGCTCCAGTATAGCAAGAAAAGTGGCAACTCTCTCCGAGCGTCCGGTCATGCCGTCAAAAAGACTGTCAATGCGTGATTTGCCGTGCTTGTAGAGGTTTTTCAGTACATAGACCACCTTTGAGATAACCGATACTACCTTCTGCTGTACAACAGCATTAATTTTCTGTTCATCAGCCTTTTTCATCAGGTCAGCTTTTTTGATGTTCATACGGAAGAACGCTTCAACAAGCTTTTCCGGCGGATGTTTAAGCTTATACTCGCTGTCAAGCTTTATTTTAAGAGGTTCTCTCACGAAAATATCATGACCGCAGAACTGCCATTTAAGTTTTTCAGCGGCTTTTTTGCAGAGTGAATACTCAATAAGTGCACCCTGCAGTTCCTTTTTGATATCCTCTGCCTCCTGTGGCTTGGGGAGAAGTGACACAGTTTTGATGTAGATAAGCCTTGCCGCCATTTCAAGAAATTCTCCGGCAAGTTCAAGATCCTGTTCCTTTGCCCGTTCGATGTAGAGCAGGTACTGTTCCAGCAGCTTTGAAATTTCAATGTCGTTTATATTCAGCTTGTGCTTTGAAATGAGGTGAAGAAGCAGGTCAAGGGGGCCCTCGAAAACATCAAGCTTAAAAGATATTGTTTCCAAAATTCATTACGCTCCCATCAGCTTAGGAATAAATCCTGTTATCAGGAAAAAGAGGTCTATGATGTGACTGCCTATGAATGTGAGCGGTCTGTTGAGGATACCCGTTAATATCACTCCTAAAAATACTAAGTTTACAATCATCTGGTGTTCGTATATCCACCTGTCAAATTTTGCTGTTGTGAAATAACTTAGTATTTTTGAACCGTCAAGGGGAGGAATAGGAATCAGATTGAATATTGCAAGTCCCACATTTATGGAAATAAAGCATTCCAGTATATAAAGCAGGAAGAAAAGTGCAGTTCCTCCGGCAGCTGTATAGACAAGAGAGGACGCCATAAGAGGCTGTGCAAGTACGTTGTCTATATTACTGTAAATCTGATAAAGAGGCTCTATGCAGTCTGTGAAAACTCCAAGGGAGGTGACTACTCTGTACACTATCATTGCGATTACTGCCACAATAAGATTTGAAAGAGGACCTGCAGCGGCAGTTACAGCAATACCCAGACGCTGTTTTCTGAATTTCAGCGGATTGATAGGAACAGGCTTTGCCCAGCCGAAACGAGTAAACAGCAGACACAGTGCACCGACTATATCAATGTGTGCAAGTGGATTGAGAGTAAGCCTGCCGGAATAAGCGGCAGTATCGTCACCCATTTTGTGTGCCGCCCATGCGTGGGCATACTCGTGAACAGGAAGTATCAGAAAAATAATCAGTATTTTTGTAAAAACTTCAAGAACCTTGTCAAGGGTTTCAATATCCATTATTTTCACCTTTCTTTTTCATATTTATAATTAAATTATATTATACAATATTCTGAAACTTTTTTCAAGTACCAGTGATGTTAAAAAAAAATAATCTTTTTTTAAAAAAACACTTGATTTTTTCTGAAATATCTGATATAATACAAATGTTGACTTTTTGCAAGTACATTTAAGGGAGGTGCAGTCAATGGCAAAATGTGAAATCTGCGGAAAGGGAGTTACTTTTGGTATCAAGGTTTCTCACTCACACAGAAGAACAAACAGAACATGGAAGCCGAATGTAAAGCGTGTTAAAGCTATTGTTAAGGGTACCCCTTGTCATATCTACGCTTGTTCAAGATGCCTGCGTTCAGGCAAGGTTGAAAGAGCCTGATTTTAGTTTCTGTTATAAAGTGCGGAAGATTTTCTTATGAATTTCTTCCGCATTTTTATTTAGAAAATAGTAACTTAATTTTCAAAAAAACTTTGCTTACCGCTATCAAATTGCTGGCTAAATTTAGAAAATAAAGTGCGGTAAGAAAAAAAACGGATACCACAAAAGTGATATCCGAATTGTAACATAAAAAACAAATTGACCGGTCGAGCCACAAAAAAACGGACTCCACAAAGTGAAGCCCGAATTGTCGTGCCGAGGTCTCTCGGCTGGAGCTGTTTATCGGATTCGAACCGACGACCTCTTCCTTACCAAGGAAGTGCTCTGCCTGCTGAGCTAAAACAGCAACATTATTATTATACTACAAAAGCAAGAAAAAGTCAACTAAAAAATCATAAAAATTTTAAAAAAGCTGGTTGGGATAGGTGGATTCGAACCACCGGAATGACGGAGTCAAAGTCCGCTGCCTTACCACTTGGCTATATCCCAGAACAACAGATATAATTATACCACAAAAATCTCCGGTTGACAAGAGAAAATAAAAAAATAAATATTTTACCATATAGTATATCAAATATTTACTGTCAGTTCCTGATAAAAGAACCGGTACTCATTTAAAGAATACCGGTTAAACTGTTAATCAATGTTTTCAAAAGCCTGGTCAATGTCGGCAATTATGTCCGCAATATTTTCAAGACCGCATGAGAAACGAATCATACCGCCGTCAATTCCGGCAGCAACAAGCTGTTCGTCGGTGAGCTGTCTGTGAGTAGCACTTGCAGGGTGGAGGACGCAGGTTCTGATGTCCGCAACGTGAACAACGTTTGAGGCAAGCTTTAAGCTGTCCATGAACTTAACTGCGTTATCTCTTCCGCCCTTTATTGAAAATGTGATAACACCGCTGCAGCCGTCGGGCATATACTTTCTGCCAAGTTCGTAATACTTGTCGCCCTCGAGTCCCGGATAGCTTACGGAAAGAACCTTGTCCGAGGCTTTGAGGTGCTTTGCAACAGCCATTGCGTTTTCGCAGTACTGCTTCATTCTTACAGCAAGGGTTTCAAGTCCCATATTCAGTAAAAAAGCAGAATTAGCCGCAGGATAACAGCCGAAATCTCTCATAAGCTGCATTCTTGCCTTGACAATATAAGCCATTTTGCCGTATGTTCTGGTGTAGCTTATGCCGTGGTAGCTTTCGTCCGGTTCAACAAATTCCGGGAACTTGCCACAGGTCCAGTCAAACTTTCCGGCGTCAACTATAACACCGCCTACCTGAACAGCGTGACCGTCCATGTATTTTGAAGTGGAATGAATGACAATGTCAGCACCATGCTCGATTGGACGGCAGAGTATAGGAGTAGGGAAAGTGTTGTCGATAATAAGAGGGAGATTGTTGCTGTGGGCAAGCTCTGCAAACTTTTCAATGTCCAGTACTGCCAGTGCAGGATTGGCAAGAGTTTCACCGAAAACTGCCTTTGTGTTTGGCTTTACAGCCTTCTGCAGTTCTTCGAGAGGAGCGTCGGCGTCAACGAAAATACATTCGATCCCAAGTCTTTTCAGTGTTACCGCAAAAAGGTTTACGGTACCGCCGTAAATGGTGGAAGTGGAAATAAAGCTGTCGCCGGCACTGCATATATTGAGAATCGAGCAAAGGCTTGCCGCCTGACCACTTGAAGTAGCCATAGCGCCCACACCGCCCTCAAGAGCGGCAATTTTCTCCTCAACTGCCATAACAGTGGGGTTTTCAAATCTTGAGTAAATCAGACTTTTGGTCGGGTCGTCAAAAACGGCGGCAACATCATCTGTTGAGTCGTAATCGTAGGTTGTACTCTGTACGATAGGTACCTGTCTTGGTTCAGTATTTTTTGGTGAATAGCCTGAATGAAGGCATTTTGTTTCAATATTCATAGTATTCCTCCGGATTTTTAATCAGATTACCTTATAATGATATCACATTTTCAGACTTCGGTCAACAGTATCATATAAGATTTCTGATAAATTTCATATAGAATCTTTCAAAAATATTTTTCTTTACGAAAATAGCCCTTGCAGTTTTGCGTGAAAGCCTGATTACCTTTTCAGCCTGTTCAGGGGTGATTTCGTGTCCGCTTAAACCGGCTTCAAGAGCAATTTCAGTTATAGCGGTCAGTTCACCGTTTCTGAAAATATGACGGGTATTCTGTTCGGCAAATTCAGCAAATTCAAGGTACTGCATATTCTGGTTTTTCACATCACAGAATTCAAGCAGTTTCAGGATATAGCGGTATGCGTTAAGGGCATTCTGCGAATTGCTTTCGGTCTTAAAGCTGTTTTCACGCCTTTTCAGCGTAATACAGTGTACAGCGGAAATAACAGTAATAATCAGCAGCAGGGTAATCACTGACGCAAGAATAAGCTGTGCCTCCGGTGAAAGCCTGAAAACATCAGTCTTTTCTGAAACCTTTGTGCCCGAACCGGAACTGTCTTTGCCGCCGGTTGTTTTTATACTTGTCTGACTGCTGTCGGAGGAGGTTTTAGTACTGCGGCTTATCTGACTGTTGGTTTCAGCAGGCTTAGTCAGTGAAGCAGTTGTTGTTTTTGCAGTTTCGGCTGTACCGGACGGATTAAGTGCAGGAGCGGCAGCCGGAGTAAACTCATAGGGAATCCAGCCGTAGCCGTCAAGGTAAATTTCCGCCCATGCGTGGGCACGGTCGTCCTTTATCTCAATTTTATAGCCGTTTTCAGTTTCATGGCTTTCGTTGAAGTCATCTGCCAGAAGTACATATCCCTCGACGAATCTTGCCGGTATTCCCGACATTCTCGCAAGAATAACTCCTGCCGTTGCAAAGTGTACGCAGTATCCTTTATGGTTTTCCGTAAGGAAATAACTTACGAAATCCTTTCCGGAGGGAGTTCTGCCCGGTTCAAGGGTATACTGTGCATTTTCCGCAAGGACTTTTTTTATATAGTTAAGCTGGGTAAAAGTATCGCCAAAGTTATTGCCGTCAATGAATATGTTGTAAAGCTTCTGTGTTTCCTCATTGTTAGGGACGTCAAGGTAATTGCTGTAAACAAAATCATGATACTCACTGTCCGATTCATCATTGTTATCGGAAACTATCGAATCATTGCTGTAATAAGATACAGTTGAGTAAACACCAGACGTAAGCAGAACATCATAGTCCTGATAAGGGGATACCTCAAAGCTGTACTTGTTTTTGTTTTCAGATTCAGTGCGGATATCGTTTATATAGGTGAGCTTGTCCTTTGCACGGGAATTATATGGCGTAAAGCAGTATTGCCTGTTAAAGAATGACGGTTCAACAGTCATCTTAATCAATGCCGGATAAACAGAGCTTAACATCTCCATATCTTTGCCGTAGCTGTCAAAAAGCATATCCTGGGGGTAAAGCTGATTTTCCTTAAAGCTTTCAAACAGCCGGCTGTTTTTGCTGTAAACATTTTCGTCAAGCTCAGACCAGCTTTTGCCGTCATAGACAGAACCTGTATAACCTTTAAGATAAACGTTGTCATGGGGGAGCGGAAAACCGGATGTGTTAATGGTAAGTTCAGTTCTGCCGCTGAATGAAATGGAATTAAAATTGCCAAGACGATGGTTGTAGGTTTTAAGCCCGCCTATGCCAAAGGACGCTGAAAGTCTTTCAAGACTGCCTCCGATGTCCTCCAGTGTAAATTCACTTACAGCCGTTTTCACATTACTGCGCATTGTGTTGAGCTTGTCGGAGCGGGAGTAGCCGGAAATATTTATCAGTACAAACGCCGCTGTCAGAATTGCTGCAGAGCTTAAAAGCATGATAATGCCCGACTGTCCGGCTGTACGGAACCTTATGGCAGGCTTGGAGGTAAATGTGTTTCCCTGACGGATAAAACCGGTTTTGCTGCGCCCTGAATTGCGGCAGTAGCCGGACTGGTGAACAGCCAGCAGAGCCGCCCAGTAGACAACAAGCATAAGCACTGGCAGAAGAGAGGGAGTCTTGCCATAGTAAAGACCAATCTCAATCAGAGGAAAGGTAATGAGAAACCCGAAGAAAAAGTTCGGTCTGACTATTGAAATGTAGCAGATAAGGGCTGTTAGAATAAAGACAGTAAAGCAGATAAAAATTTTAACGTCGCTGTCCGGGTTTATTTCCGACATATCAAGCCGGAAATAATCGCTCCTTTGAGGAAATATTGTAGTGTAGGTCTGGTTGCAGACAAGCATAAAACCATTGATGTAGCTGTCCCATTTTCTGTAAAGGAGAAATTCGTAGACAAAAAGTATGGGGATTATCAGGAAAGTCATTTTTTTAGGAAGAATAAAAATGACAGAGAATAACACAAAGAAAAAGACAGTGTAGAAATTGAGTATAAAACTGCTTATATCTATATGAAACATGGTGACAAATGCGTTGACTATTCCAATGCACCCGCAGAATGCAATAATAAGAAGCGGAACAAAATCGGGAAGAAATTTTCTTTTGGGAATAGTCAGTGCAATGCTGTCTGTGATTTTTATTCCGCTGTAAACGTTTTGAGTCTTTCTTTTATTTTTCATGTTCAGATTCCTTAAATAATTATGGTTCCGTTTTCGGACTTTCCGGCAGAAATTACAGTTACTTCATTATTAACCTGTTCGCTGAAGCTTAAAGGTTCGTCCTGTATCAGAAACGGACGTATATTTCCCATATAGCTTTCTTTCATAACATCAGAAAGATTGTCCATTGATGTGGTAATATATAAAATACTGGAATATTCGTGGGAAATATCTTTTATGTTCAGAGCAAAGTCAGTGTTTTCCGACGGTCCGGAGAGGAAAATTTCTTTCATAGCGTCTGTAATATCCTTTTGGTCTGAAACCGGAATTACAATATCATTTCCGGTATTACTGCTGTAGTAGGCAAATTTAAAGGGAATATCATTTTCTGCAAAATAAAAGGCAATGGAAAAAGCAGTCTGAACCGCAGTGTCAAGTACCCTTATATCCTCTTTTGACGCTTTTCCGCAGAAATCCAGTATAACAAGGATTGAAGAGTTTATGGGCATACTGTAATGCCTTACGATAAGTTCATCCTGCTTTAAGCTCAGATTCCAGTGTATTCTGTTTGGCTTGTCCCCGGGAACGTAGTTTTTGAGTGCGAAAATTTCAGATGGGTCATCACCGCTTTTGTGCTTTGAAAAAATGTCGCTTTCCTCGGCGTTTATCATGCTGAAGCTGCCGGCACTGCTTACAGGGTCAATTTCCGGCAGAACTGTTATTTCACAGGTGTTTTTTGGCTTTACGCAACAGGAAAAAAGTTTTATAAAATCATAGATCTTCACTGATTTTACACTGACATTCAGTATTCCGCAGTATTCAGAGGTCAGGGCAAAGCTCACCTTTTCGGAACATAACGGGTGAACAGGTATTGAAATTGTCATTGTGTCAGTAATACCCATTAAATTGTTGAAATATTCAATTTTAACAATGGTGTTTGGAAAGGGCAGGGGAGTTCTGTTTCTGATTTTAAGGGAAAAACCGATTCTGCCGTTTTTTATTGCTGTATCGGACTCCGGTTCTATATCCGCATTTATAAGGAACTTTGCGGCAATTATACAGCCACCCATAATAAAAGGCAGAGAAACAGTAAAAATAAGAAGATAGAAGGAAAGAGTTTCAGAATAGAGGATATAGAACAATATGGAAACTATCAGAAGTATAAAATATAAGAATTTCGATATCGCCATAGCACTCTCCCTGCGTTAGTGCGCAAGCTTCGGAACAGCAACATTTCTTAGTACTTCATTAAGCACTGCTGTTTCGTTCATTTCGCTTAAAAGCGCTTTTCTTTCAAGAATAATTCTGTGCTGTGAAACGTCGTGGAAAACAAAGGCAACGTCATCGGGAATAACGTAGTCACGTCCGCAGAGCAGAGCAGACGCTCTTGACATTGACGCAAGGCTTATAGTGCCTCTCGGACTAAGTCCCAGTGCAATCATCGGGTGGTGTCTTGTAGCGTCGGCAAGGTGGGCAATATATGAAAGTATACTGTCATCAATGTAAATTTCGCCGGTAATCTGCTGTAAAGCTTTAAGCTGTTCCACAGTAATGGCAGGTTTTACTGCTTTAATATTTCCCTCCGGAGAAGAAAGCTTTGATTTTAAAATGCTGATTTCGCTTTTTACATCAGGATAACCCATGCTAAGCTTAATCATAAAGCGGTCAAGCTGTGATTCCGGCAGCATTTGTGTTCCTATTGAACCCACAGGATTCTGCGTTGCAATTACGGTGTAAGGTTGTGGCAGACGAAAGCTTTTTCCGTCAACGGTAATGTTTCCCTCCTCCATAATTTCAAGAAGCGCAGACTGGGTTTTGCTGGAGGTACGGTTAATTTCGTCCGCTAAAAACAGGTTGCATACCGCAACTCCGGGCTTGTACTCAAAATTACCGGTTGCCTTGTTGTACATTGAAAAGCCGGTGATGTCCGTTGGGAGTACGTCGGGAGTAAACTGCATACGGTTATAGTCAAGGGACATAGCTTTTGAAAACGCCAGAGCCATGGTTGTTTTTCCAACACCGGGGATATCTTCAATGAGTATGTGTCCTCCTGCAAGCATTGCAAGGAGAGTTTTTACAATAACATCGTCCTTGCCGATAACGGCTTTCTTTATTTCAGAGATAACAGCCTGTATGCTGTTATGAGCATTTTCTATTGTATTTTCCATTTTTGTGTCCTTTCTTTTTTATGTATTTTAATTATAGCATATTTTATGTATAATATCAATTTAAAATTTAATTACAAAGAAACAACCCATGATTTAACATAATCTTTACAAAAAAATAAAAAAAACATACTTAAAATCAGTTAATTTATATTATTGTGCCAAAATTCCAAAAGCACATTGACAAAGAAGCAAAAAGAATATATACTTAATAATGTAGTTTTAATGTCGGAATTCTTTCTGAAAGGAGTTTTCTACTTGAATATATGGCATAATATCAGTCCGAAGCGTATAAGCCCTGACGACTTTGTGGCTGTAATTGAAATTCCAAAGGGCAGCAAGATAAAGTATGAGCTTGACAAGGAAACTGGTCTTATTAAGCTTGACAGAATCCTCTATACGTCAACCCATTATCCTGCAAACTACGGTCTTATTCCGAGAACCTATGCAGACGACGGTGACCCTCTTGACGTTTTGGTTTTATGTTCTGAAACGCTTTATCCAATGACACTTGTAAGATGTTATCCTATCGGTGTTATCAGAATGATAGACAGCGGACACCATGACGACAAAATCATTGCTATCCCGTTTGATGACCCGAATTACAATACCTATCAGGATATTGATGAAGTTCCGAAGCACGTTTTTGACGAAATGATTCATTTCTTCAAGGTATATAAGGAACTGGAAAACAAGACAACAGCTGTTGATGAGATAGAACACGTTGACAGCGCAAAGGATATTATTGCCAATGATATTGAGCATTATATAGACAAATTCTGTAAATAATTAACGGAAGGAAAAGGTAAAGACAGATGACTGTTAAAGCAAGCGAAGTTTTATTCAATTCCCAGACAAGCGTTGCTCCTCTCGGACTTATAGCTCTTGAAAGTGCAGCAGAGCTTGGAAAAAAGATTGACGAGTATCTTGTTTCATGGGCGAAAAAGGGCGGCTATGATGTTGACACACTCCTTATCAAAAACCAGTGCCCGAGATTTGCCTCCGGTGACGGAAAGGGACTTATCGAGTCAACAGTAAGAGGAAAGGACATCTTTATTATTGTTGATGTGGGCAACTACAGCTGCACATACAAAATGTTCGGCAAGGAAAATTCAATGTCCCCTGACGACCACTATCAGGATTTAAAGAGAATTATTCAGGCGATTTCCGGCAAGGCGCACAGAATCAATGTTATCATGCCGATCCTCTACGGCGGACGCCAGCACAAGAGAAGCTACCGTGAATCCCTTGACTGCGCTGTAGCACTGCAGGAGCTCCAGTCAATGGGTGTTTCCAATATCGTAACCTTTGACGCTCACGACCCGAGAGTTCACAACGCAATTCCGCTTATGGGATTTGACAACGTTATTCCGTCATATCAGGTTCTTAAAGCGCTGTTCAATAATGTTGACGACCTTGTAATAAACAAGGACGAGTTTATGGTTGTCAGCCCGGACGAGGGTGCCCTTAACAGAAATATGTACTATGCGTCAGTACTGGGCGTTGATATGGGTATGTTCTA
>JALEVO010000016.1 GCA_022788225.1 Oscillospiraceae bacterium
TAATGGTATTGAGGCTGAGTTTTACCAGTCGGAGTATAATAAATACTGGGAGGACGCAATGTTCGGCAATCCGGAGCTTTTAAGCTTTTCGCCGGATCTGATATATATTCACACCACGTCAAGGAATATTACCGATTTTCCCTCTGGTATGTCAGAAAGCAGGGAACAGGCTGACGGTCTGCTGAAAAAACAGTATGAGCATTTTGAGGGAATGTGGCAGAGACTGGGGGAGGTTTATGACTGTCCGGTCATTCAGAACAACTTTGAACAGCCGCTGTACCGCACTCTCGGAAACCGTGACGCATGGGATTTTCATGGGCGTGTCAATTTTATCAGCCGACTGAACATGATGTTTTACGAGTATGCGCAGTCACATGAAAATTTCTATATAAATGATATAAACTATATTTCTGCCCAGTATGGTCTGAAAGAATGGGCGAACCCCAAGTACTGGTATATGTACAAATACGCAATGTGTCCGCAGGCGATACCGGAATTTTCTTTTAATCTCTGCAATATAATCAAGTCGGTTTTCGGCAGGAACAAAAAGGCTCTTGCCCTTGACCTTGACAACACTCTGTGGGGCGGCGTGATTGGTGACGATACTGTGGAGGGTATAGAAATCGGACATGAAACCCCTTTAGCTGAAGCGTACCTTGCATTTCAGAATTATTTAAAGGAGCAGACACAGTTGGGGGTACTGCTGACAGTCTGCTCAAAAAATGACGAGGAAAACGCTCTTGACGGACTGAATCACCCTGACGGCGTTTTAAAGCCGGAGAACTTTGTTTCCATAAAGGCGAACTGGGAGCCAAAGGACAGGAACATTGCACAGTCCGCAGAGGAGCTTGGGCTGCTGACCGAAAGCTTTGTGTTTGTGGACGACAATCCGGCGGAGAGGGAAATAGTCAGTATGCAGCTGGGAGTGTCGGCGCCGGAAATGAACGCTCCCGAGGAGTACATCAGAACTGTTGACAGGAACGGTTTTTTTGAGGTTACGCAGTTTTCCAGTGATGATATTTCGAGAAATGATATGTACAAGGCGAATCTTAAAAGAACGCAGTCGGCGGCAAAATTTGAAAGCTACCATGACTATCTTTTAAGCCTTGAAATGACTGCGGAGATAGAACCGTTTTCACCGGTCTACATTCAGAGGATAACTCAGCTGACCAACAAAAGCAATCAGTTTAACCTGACCACAAGGCGCTACACTCAGAATGAGATAGAGGAAATTGCCGGCAGTAATGACTACATAACCCTTTACGGCAGACTGTCTGACAAGTTCGGTGACAACGGTGTTGTGTCGGTGATTATCGGCAAAATTTCGGGTGACGAGCTGTATATTGACCTGTGGCTTATGAGCTGCCGTGTGCTGAAAAGGAATATGGAATACGCTATGATGGACAGTCTGGCAGGGGAGTGCCGCAAAAGAGGAATTAAGACGATTTTCGGGTACTACTATAAAACAAAGAAAAACTCAATGGTCAGCAGGCTGTATGAGCAGTTCGGGTTTGAAAAGATAAGTACTGATGAAAACGGCGACAGCAAATGGCGGCTTGAAGTTGGGGAGTATCAGAGGAAAAATGATGTTATTAAGGTACTGACGGATAGTGTGGGGGTTATAAAGTAGAAATTTCGAGGGGGAATATGTTTGGAAAAAGAAAAACACAGTAAGAAGAAATTCAAAATATTAATTATTGCTGCTGCTTTGATTGTATTGGTTAGTCTTGGCTTTCATTTATACAAGGTTTTGAATCCTGCTTATCGTTTGTTCAAACCAGTAATAAATGCCACAAATAGTAAAGTTCTTCGTTATGATGGCTGTTACATAGAATATAATGGAGTTTATAAATGCAATTTTATGGTGGTTTCTGAGAATGCAGAAGGTGTTGGCGATGAACTTAAAATAATATATGATGAAGTAAATCAACTTTTAAAGTCAGAGGAAATATGTATAGAAATTGTTGTTCATGCGCCAAGTGTTAAGTATGGTGCTTTTCAAGTGATATCTGTTTTCAGCAACTATGAAGGATTGCCTCCTGAAAATGCCGATATTTACAATCATATATGTTATGTCTGTGGTAATGGAATAAATAGTGATGTTGAGTTTTATGACAGTAATTATGATTATGAAATAAATCATAAGGAATACTGGGAATATTTCTCCGATGCAGAAGAACTGATATATCCACAGGAATGATGTTTTTTAGCAGTTCAGTTTTGAAAATATAAGTACTGATGAAAACGGCGACAGCAAATGGCGGCTTGAAGTTGGGGAGTATCAGAGGAAAAATGATGTTATTAAAGTGGTGACGGATAGTGTGAGTGTAGTGAATTAGAATTTGAGGTATTTGGAATGAAGAAGATAGTAATGATAATTTCAAGTATGATAGTAATGTTATTAGTTGCTTTTTTATTATTACAAAAGCATTCTTTTGCTCCTGAGAGTTATACAAAATATGATTTTAATTCAGAAGAATTGAAAACCATATCAGACTACATCGATATCAATATTAATGAAGCATCTATAGAAAATGGTACTTTTTCTCATGCAAAAGATTCTTTATTCGTTTTTCAGATTTCTAATATTAAGTTAAGTGATATTGAATCACAGTATAAAATGCAGTATTAATCCTCAGATGAGATTACTTATCAATCCTATAAAAACACCAATATTAAATGTATATTGAACAAAAAATCTAATATGGCAACAATTCGAGTTGAGGGATAATATTATATTTTCAAAAACGATTAAGTTTGCTCATATTTGATTAATGAATTGTAAATGTAAGTTTATATGATTTGATCTACATCAATAAAATAAAGAAAGGGAAGATAAATTATGAGTAAAAATGAATTATGGGAAAGACTTAACGAGGTTTTCAGAGATGTTTTTGACGACAGAAAAATTACAGTTGACGAAAACACTACGGCTGACGATATTGAGGACTGGGATAGCCTTGAGCATATCAATCTTGTGGAGGCAGTTGAGCAGGAGTTCAGAATGCGTTTTAAGATGAAAGAAGTTTCCGGCATGAAGAATGTGGGAGAAATGGCAAGAATTATCGAGGAAAGAGGAAAGTAAAAACAAGTGCAGAAAAATGAAATTATTGAAATTGAAATAACCGATATCACGTCAGAGGGAAATGGTGTCGGACGGTATGAGGGTATGGCTGTGTTCGTACCGCAGACTGCTGTGGGTGATGTGATAG
>JALEVO010000070.1 GCA_022788225.1 Oscillospiraceae bacterium
AATAAATAAAGGGCACACCAGCTTTTACCGGTACGCCCTTGTACTTTTAATCTGTATTTATACTATTATCTTTCTTCAGAAAATAACACATAACTTTTCAGATAAACTGCATTAAAAAAAAGACATTTATTTTCAGGTTGTCATAGTTACTGTATTTTTATCCTGTTTGCTGCCGTCTGCGGATTGTTTACAGTTCCGTCACGATACTGCATTGCTGTCATTCCAAATCTTTTTTTAAACTGACGCATAAAGTGGTAAATATTGTTGTAGCCACAGCTATCAGCAATTTCTGCAAGCCGCATATTTGTGGATTTAAGCAGCTTTCGTGCCTTGTCTAAACGGACATTTATCAGATCGTCTGTAAACGTTATGCCGAACTGTGTCTTATAAAGCTTCATTAAATATCCTTTGCTGATACCATATTCGTCGGCGATTGAATCACTGTTCCAGTTAAACTGTGGATTCTCCCTTATTTCCAGACGAAGCTCTGCAAGAACTGCTGCATAGTCGCTGTTCCTTTTGCAGGAGCGCTTTTCATTAAGCTTTGATATCATTTCAGTAATAATGTTATCAAAAGATGTACTGCCCGGAAAGACTTCGCCGTACTCATAAACAAAATCCGGAACTTTTAAAGTTCTTAACTGGGATTGTATACTCTTCACCATGCGGATTATCTGCAGTATCTTTTCATCAGACCAGCGCTGACGCTCCGATTCCTCTTTCAGTACTCTGATTACAATAAAATATCCCTCATTAATCCGTGCCGCAATTTCGTCATCAGAGCATGACATCTGTACTGCATTTGCAACAAGAGTCAAAAAATTATCAGCTTTGCTGTTCACATCTTCTTTACCTGTATTTCTGCATGAAAGTGCAATGACCTGTACACAATTTCCCGCCTTTTCAGCTTGTTTCAAAAAAATAGGAAATGCCTGCATAAGACCTTTTAAGCTGAATATGCCGGTAATAGTGTCAAAGCAGGAATATTCTTCATTTTTCCTCCTGATATAGTCGGTGTAAAGCTTATTGCGCAAGGCTATTAACCCGTTTGAAACAGAATCGCACCAGCTTTTACAGCGTTCTTCCATAATATAGCTGCCGCCGTTTTCATACTCCACAGCACAATATCCAAGAGCCTTTCTTCCGTAATGCAGCGGCAGAAATATTATACACTTAGCAGTATGCTCTTTCATCAGTGAAGGCAGAAGATATTCTGTGCGAAAAGTTTCATTTGCAGATTCAGGTTCAGTTCTGCTTTTGGACAGCATAAGCAGCATATTATCAGAGTAGTCCTCATTTTCAGGCATATCGGTATTCTCAAAATTCCCCTTCCAGTCCTGACATATACACAGACTAAGATGTTTCCATTTCGGCATGAGAAAGGCAAGTGAATCCACTGTTCTGACATATTCCTCAACAGAAGATGTGTCTGACAGACGAACAATAAAATCAGATGTCAGGAAATATTCTCCGAAAGTGCGGTTGAATTCCAGCTGACGTGAGATAAATTCATTCCGCATGGTATGCGGGTGATCCGTCTGACATCCGCAGCTCCGGTTGAAATGTACTGTTATTTTACTTGTTTTAACATTTCCGGCAGGCTTGCCGCTAATCAGTTCAGCCAGCCTTATCACACCTTTTTCCCCAAGTATTCTCTCACTTCCCGAAACCGTAGCAAGTGGCGGGAAACTTAGAAAAGCATCAATATTGCCGTCATATCCGGTAACCAGTATATCCTCCGGAACTTCGAATCCGTGGGACTTCAATTCTTCGCACAGCGTCAGTGCCATAGCATCACTGGCACAGACAACTGCATCAGGAACTGGCAGTTTTCCTGCCGCTATATTCTCCGCAAGCTCCGCCGCACTCTGCTTCCAGAAGTCACCGTAGAAGTATCTGCACTCTGTCTCATCAAGCCCATACCTGCTGACAGTATCACGAAACGCCTTCAATCTCTGTTCTGCTTCGTAAATACCTTTGTTACCGGTAAGACAGTAAATCCTCCGGCAGTTATGCTCCACAATAAGATGTTCAGTCAGGCAGGAGATACCCTCTGTCTGTTCCGCATAAACACATGGAAAATCATCATTCGGCTGTGCAAGAACAACACACGGCTTATTCGTTTTTTTCAGCATTGACGATATATTGCGTATAAGCTCTTGCTTCATAAAGCGTCCGGCTGCAAATATAAAACCGTCAACATCAGCGCCCGCAGCAAGGCTGTATATCTTTTCTTCGCCGATTATGTAATCTGTATGCGGGTGAAAGTCGTACGATTTTGATGCATTGGTAAACACAAGCGTATCATACCCAAGCTCCGAAGCTTTTGTATGTATTCCGTCCAGCAGTTCCGTGTCGATATGGTCGAGAACCGCCGGAATTATTACACCAATTTTCCCTTCAGATGTCATACTCCACCTCCTGAAACTTTTATTATACTTAGTATAGCACTTACACTTTTTCATGTCAAACATAATTTTCCGCTTATTTTCGGTATGTTTTGCGTGATATGTCATAATTTCATCCGGAAAAGTCATTGAAATTAAGTTAAATGCATTATACAATATAACTAATAAAATTAATTAAGGGGGATAAAAAATGAGCAAATTCAAAAAAATAATTGCCGCAGGCACGGCTGCTCTGCTTTGCTTCGGCACATTATTTGCAAAACCTGACATTTCCATTGAAACCGCTGATTTAACAGCATACGCTGCGTCTGAAACCA